>CAKSWL010000001.1 GCA_934511335.1 uncultured Cloacibacillus sp.
GGTCGAGACCATCAAAGGGCTGCTTGCGAAGCGCCCCAAGGATAAAAACTGTGTGGGCGGCGTGGGCGGCTTCGCCGGCCTCTACAGGATCGGCGGGGGCCAGTGCCTCGCCGCCTGCTGCGACGGCGTGGGGACCAAGCTCGAACTGGCCAAAGCCACCGGCCTCTACCGTGGGCTCGGCCAGGACCTGGTGGCGATGAACGTCAACGACCTCGTCACGGTCGGCGCGAGGCCGCTCTTTTTCCTCGATTACGCCGCCTGCGGCAAACTCAACGAAAAGATTCTGAAAGAGATCGTGGAGGGCGTCATCGACGCCTGCGACGAAAGCCTCTGCACGCTGCTCGGCGGCGAGACGGCGGAGATGCCCGGCGTCTACGGGGCCGACGGCTTCGACCTCGCCGGCTTCTCGGTGGGCATCGTCGACGAGGATAAGATCATTGACGGCAGCGACATTCAGGAAGGCAGCCTGATCGTCGGCCTCCCCAGCTCGGGGGTCCACAGCAACGGCTTCAGCCTCGTGCGCAGCGCGCTGGGAAAAGAGGGGCTGGACATCTCCCTCGACAGCACGCCCGCGGGTTGGAAGGAGAGCGTCGCCTCCGCGGCGATGCGCCCGACGAAGCTCTATGTCAAGGCGGCGCTCGCCGCGATCGGGACAGGCGCGGTGCGCGGCATGGCCCATATAACGGGCGGCGGCATGTACGGCAACATCATCCGCGTCATTCCGAAGCACCTCGACATCACGATAGACTTCAAATCATGGGAACGCCCCGCGATCTTCGACCTGATCCAGAGCGCGGGCATTGACGAGGAAGAGATGCAGCGGGTCTTCAACCTCGGCATCGGCTTCGTCTTCATCATCGGCGCCGACGGGCTGAAGAAGCTTGAAGAGGCGCTGGCGCCGCTCGGAGAGAAGCCCTCCGTCATCGGCGAGGTCATTAAATGCACCTCCCGCGGATAGCGATACTCATCTCAGGAACGGGAACGAACATGGAGGCCCTTTTAAAGGCCTCCATCACCGGCGAACTGCCCGCGCAGGTCTCCTTTGTGGGCAGCGACAGGCTAGAAGCCAAGGGGCTCGCGACGGCGGCGGCTTTAGGCGCGCCGACGCGGGTATTTTTCTATAAGCGCGACGGACGCAAGGCGGCGGAAGAGGCCATCGCCAGGGCGATAGAAGAGACGCGCAGCGACTGGATCGTACTCGCCGGCTTTATGCGCGTGCTTTCGCCGGCATTCGTACGCCGCTTTAAAGGACGGATCATCAACATCCACCCTGCGCTGCTGCCGGCCTTTCCCGGAGCCCACGGCATCCTCGACGCTTGGAACGCCGGCGTGCCGGAGACGGGCGTCACCGTCCATATCGTCGACGAGGAGGTCGACCACGGCCCCATCCTCGCGCAGGAGAGGGTCCGGCGCGCGCCCGACGACACGCTTGAGAGCCTGGAGGCCAAAATACACACGGTCGAGCATCAGCTCTACAAACGCACTCTGAAAGAATTTTTAGAAGCACATCCGATAGATATCGATCAATGGGAGGGTGAACATGATGGGAAAAATGGAAACTAGAAAGGCGCTCATCTCCGTCTGGGACAAGACGGGCGTGCTCGAACTGGCAAAAGGGCTCGCGGCCCACGGTTACGAGATCGTCTCAAGCTCGGGCACGGCGAAGCACCTCGAAGAGGGCGGCGTTAAAGTCACCGAGGTCGTAGACCTCACGGGGCTTCCCGCGATACTCGGCGGCAGGGTGAAGACCCTGCACCCCACGATCATGGGCGGCATCTTAGCCAGGCGCGGGCTCGCGCAGGACGAAGAGGACAGGGAGAAGTTCGGCATCCCCCTCATCGACGTCGTCGTCTGCACGCTCTATCCCTTTGAAGAGACGGCGAAAAGCGGCGCGGAGCTCGACAAACTCATAGAAAAAATCGACATCGGCGGCGTATCGCTCATCCGCGCCGCCGCGAAAAACTATTGCCACGTCGCGGTCGTTACTGAGATCGCCGACTACGCGCGCGTCCTCGACGAACTTGAGAAAAAGCAGGAATTTACGCTGGAATTCAAGCAGGAGCTCGCGCTCAAAGCCTTCCGCGGCACCGCCTCCTACGACTCCATCATCTATCGCGGCCTCTGCCGCGAGCTCGGTGCAGCCGACGAGGTGGAGGGCGACAAGGTGCTGCCGCTGCGCAGGGAACAGAAGCTTCGCTACGGCGAAAATCCGCATCAGCAGGCGGCGCTCTTCATGCCGCCGCTTGAGGATCTCCCCTTTGAGCAGCTCTCGGGCAAAGAGCTCTCCTACAACAACCTGCTCGACCTCGACACGCTGCTCCGCGGCTGCTCCGTCTTCCAGGACAGCTGCGCCTGCACGATCGTCAAGCACACCACCCCCTGCGGCACCGCCTGCGGCAAAACGCCCATCGAAGCCTTCAAAAAGGCGCTCGCCTGCGACCCCGTCTCGGCCTTCGGCGGCATCATCGGCATGACGCGCAAGGTGGATCTGGAGACGGCGAAGACCATCGCCGAAACCTTCTTTGAAATCCTCGCCGCACCCGACTTTGAGGATAGCGCGGCGGAATACCTGAAAGAAAAGAAACCCAACCTCCGCGTCCTCAAAATACTCCCCGGCTACGCGCCGAAGCTCCAAGTAATCGGCAACCGCTGCGGCTTCCTCATCCAGGAAGACAAGCTCCCGGCGCTGCCGAAAGAGTCCGAGGGAAAGTGGCACGGCACGCCGCGCCCCGACCTCTGGGAGGACATCATCTTCGCCTGGAAGACCGCCGCGATCACCAAGAGCAACGCCGTCATCCTCGTCAAAGACGGGGCCGCGGTGGGCATCGGCGGCGGCTTCACGAACCGCGTAGACGCGGCGGAATACGCGATAAAGCTCGCGGGCGGCAAGGCCGAAGGCTCCGTCATGGCCTCGGACGCCTTCTTCCCCTTCGCCGACTCCATCGAGCTGGCCCACAAGGCCGGCGTCGCCGCCGTCATCGAACCGGGCGGCTCGATACGCGACGACGAAGTCTTCAAGAGAGCCGAAGAGCTGGGGCTGAGCCTCTTTGCCGGCGGCAGCCGCACCTTCAGGCATTAGGGGCGCAAATATGAAGGTCATGGTACTTGGCGGCGGCGGCCGGGAACACGCGGTCGTCCACGCCTTTTCCAAATCAAAAATTACCAGCAGCCTCCACTGCTGCCCAGGCAACCCAGGGATCGCGAAGCTCGCGCAGTGCCACGCGGGCGACCCCTGTGACCCGCGGGCGATGCGCGAACTCTGCGAAAGGCTAGACATCGGGCTCGTCTTCGTCGGGCCGGAGGCCCCCCTCGTAGCGGGGACGGCGGACGCGCTGCGCGAAGCCGGCATCCTCGTCATGGGCCCAGGAGCCTCCGGCGCGCGCCTTGAGGGAAGCAAAGCCTTCTCCAAACAGTTCATGAAAAAGCACGGCGTCCCCACCTCTGACTTCGACCTCTGCACCAACCTGGAAGAATGCCGGGCCGCGCTCGCAAAAAGAGGCGCTCCCTTCGTCGTCAAAGCCGACGGCCTCGCGGCCGGCAAAGGCGCCTTTCTCCCCGAAAGCTACGAAGAGGCGGTAGAAACCTGCCGCATGATGCTGGAAGAACAGAAGCTGGGCGCGGCGGGAAACCTCATCGTCGTCGAAGACTACGTCCAGGGCATGGAAATGACCGTCCTCGCGCTCACCGACGGCGAAACGGTGCGCATCCTGCCCTCGAGCCAGGACCACAAGCGGGCATTCGACGGCGACAAAGGCGCCAACACCGGCGGCATGGGAGCCTACTCGCCCGTCCCCTGGGTAGACGAGGCCTTCATGAAAAAAGTGACCGACGAAGTCCTCTCCCCCACCGTCAAAGGACTCAAGGCGGAGGGCATCCCCTTCTGCGGCGTCATCTACGCCGGCATCATGATCAAGCCCGACGGCGCGCTCTCCGTACTCGAATACAACGTGCGCCTCGGCGACCCCGAAACACAGGTCGTGCTGCCGGCCTTCGGCGGCGACTTCGGCGAGGTCATCCTCGCATGCGCTAAAGGCGACCTGGCATCCGTCGAATGGCCGGGGGCCAAGCGCACGGCGCTGGGCGTCGTCATGGCCTCCGGCGGCTACCCCGACGCCTTTGAAAAGGGCTATCCGATCAGCGGCGCGGACGAAGAGACAGAAGACACCTTCGTCTACCACGCGGGCACGAAACTGAACGACAAAGGCGGGCTCGTCACCAACGGCGGCCGCGTCCTCACCGTCGTCGGCCTCGCGGACGACCTGCCCGCGGCGCGCGAGCGCGCCTACGAACGCGTCAGACGGATAAGCTTTGAAAAGGCCCATTACAGAAACGACATCGGCGGCAAATCGCTGAAAAGAAAATAAATCCGCCCGTGAAGGAGAGAAAAAATAAAATGGCACCGAAAATCGGCATTATCATGGGCTCCGCCTCAGACATCCCAGTCGTCGAAAAGGGAACGCCCGTCCTTGAAGAGCTCGGCATAGAATTTGAAGTGGCGATCGCCTCGGCGCACCGCACTCCCGCAGACGTGGAAAACTACGCTAAAGGCGCGCGCGCGCGCGGCATCAGGGCGCTCATCGCCGTAGCCGGACTCTCTGCGGCGCTCCCCGGCGTCGTCGCGGCCTGCACGACGCTGCCCGTCATCGGCGTTCCCGTCAAGGGCGGCGCGCTCGACGGCCTCGACGCGCTGCTTTCGATCGCGCAGATGCCCCCAGGCGTCCCCGCCGCCTCAGTCGGCCTCAACGGCGCGAAAAACGCCTGCCTGCTGGCGGCGCGCATCGTCGCCGCAACTGACGACGGCCTGACGGCGAAGCTCGAAGCCTATGCGGAAAAAGAGGCCCGCAAGGTGCGCGAGAGCCGCAAAAAGCTCGAAAACCTGCCCGCCGCCCCGCAAGAGGCCTATTAAAAAAATTACCGCGCAGAGGTAATACAAGAGGCCGGCGGGCGCCGGCCTCTTTATATTGCCGCTGCGCAGCAAAACCCCCTTCCTCAGGCGCGAGGGAGCCGCCGTGGCGATGGGACCGAAAACCTCGGCCGAACCCTGATTTACCGCATCACCTTATCGAAAGACAGGGCGGCGCTCCTAAGCCCACGGCACTCATAAACGAAGGCGGGGGGGAGATTCATCATCACGAACCTGATACTTACCTCTTGAAAAATCCTTTCAAAGGCGCCCTTCATGTGCAGCGAATACTGGAAAGCGACAAAACTTCCATCCGGGGCCAGGCTTCTGGCGACGCCGCGCAGCACCGACTCGGTAACCTCGTGAGGCATCACCGCGTAGGGCAGGCTGGAAACGATCAGATCCACGCTGCGGAGACCGTTATTATCCAGCACACAGGGCAAAAACCTCGCGTCGTCGTAGATGTCCAGCCCCGTCTCGCAGCTGAGCATCCGGCGCAGGTCCTCCTCTATCTCAAAGACGAAAAGCCTGCTTTCCGCCGACTTGCGCCGGATGATGGCGCGCGTCATCGCCCCGGTGCCCGCGCCGAACTCGGCGATGCTCCTGATCCGCGTCCAATCGACATTGTTGAGCATGGAAGAGACAAGCTGCGGCGAACTCGGCGCGATGCTTCCGATGGTACGCGGTTCGGTGACAAACTTTTTGATGAAAAGCATCTTTTCCTTGATATTTTTATCGACCTGCGCCAACGGCATAAAATATCCTCCAGCGGTTCAGTTTATTATGATAAATTATCAGCAATCAGCCGATTTGTACAGCCCAGTATCACATCAGGCGGAGAAGACGCTCAAATATTTATCGCCGCGGTCCGGCTGGACGGTGACGACGACGCTCTCCGGCGGAAGGCCGGAGGCGGCCTTCAGCGCCGCCCAGACATTCGCGCCCGTGGAGATGCCGCTGAAAAGCCCCTCCTCCGCCGCGAGCCGCCGCGCGACGGCAAGGGCGTCTTCGTCGGCGACCGTCATGAACTCGTCTATCTCCGCGACGGCGAGGTTCGCGGGGATGAAATTCGCGCCGATCCCCTGAATCTTATGCGGCCCCGCCTTTCCCTCGGTGACGAGCGGGCTCGACGCCGGCTCCACCGCGATCACCCTCACTCCGGGGACCTTCTTGCGCAGCGCGCGTCCGACGCCGGTCACCGTGCCGCCCGTGCCGAAGGAGGCGACGAAGGCCGCGAGCCTCTTCTCATCCGGCAGCTGAGCCAGGATTTCCGGCCCGGTCGTCTCCTCATGGGCGCGCGGGTTTCCGGGGTTGGAAAACTGGTCGAGCATAATCGCGTTTGCGTCCTCGCCTAGTATCCGCTTCGCCTCCTTCACCGCTCCGGACATCCCCTCGGCGGCGGGCGTCAGTACGAGCCGCGCGCCGAAGGCGGCCAGCACCGCGCGGCGCTCTTTAGACATCGACTCGGGCATCGTGAGGATCACCGGCAGCCCCAGCGCCCGCCCGAGCATCGCCAGGCCGATGCCCGTATTGCCGCTCGTCGGCTCCACGATCACCGTCTTCTCCGTGAGCAGCCCCTTGAGCTGCGCCTCCTTAAGCATCCCCCAGGCGGCGCGATCCTTTATCGAGCCTCCGGGGTTCCCCCCCTCGAGCTTTATCCAGACCTCGGCACCGCCCGTGTCAAAGTTCAGCTTGTAAAGCGGCGTACCGCCCACCAGCTGCATTATTTCAAGATCATCTACGTTTTTCAGCAAGACGGCGCCCCCTCAGCCATTATAGGCCGTGCTGAAGGCCTTTTCCACGCCCTCTTCCGTCGGCACGCCCTCGGCTATCTTCTCGTCGCCGACAAAAAAGGTCGGGACATAATAATAATCGTAGCTCTCCGCCACCGCCGGCTCCTTCTTTTCGTCTATCGTGACGAAGGGCACCTCTTTATATTCCGGGTGCCGCTCAAAAAGCTCCGAGATCATCTCCGCCGCCCGTTTGCAGTGCGGGCATCCCTCAAACATAAACATCTTCAATTCCTTCATTTGCCGCCACCGTTCCTTTCACTTTTTTGTTGTGCATTATTATATAACTTTCACGCCGGATGGAAAGCAAAATGCGGGCCGCGCAGGGTAGGCATTTGCCGCGGGAGTCTAACGAGAAAAACGGCCGGCGCCACAAAAACGCCGCAGACGCGCCATTTTGCCTTAACGGGAAGTGTCGTTTGAGATTATTATAACGCGGCGGCTTGTACATTTAAACGCCGGAGGATAAAATTAGCCGGGCAGCTAAGCCACATCAAGGAGGCAGTCAGACTATGAAATATAAAATCAGCGCGGCGGCTAGGGACCTCTTCTACAGCCGGAACGACCCCAAAGACCGCCGTCTCGGCGAGCTTATCGCGCGCGCAAGGATAGAAGATATAACGGCGGGTACAACCGCCATCATCGGCGTCCCCGAAGACCGCGGGATCACGGCCAACAAAGGGCGCGCCGGCGCCGCCGACGGGCCGGACGACATCAGACGGCGGCTCTACCGCCTGACGCCTGGCTTCAGCGCCGACTTTCACCGCCTGCGCATCGTAGACGTCGGCAACGTTGAGACGAAGGGGCTGACGCTCGCGGAGGTGCACGAAGCCGAGACCGAGGCCGTAGCGGCCATAGTCTCGCGCGGCGGCCTGCCGATAGTCCTCGGCGGCGGCCACGACCTCACCTACCCCGGCGTCGCTGGGCTCGTAAAGGGCGCGAGAATTGGACGCGACGGCATGGGACTGATAAACGTCGACGCCCACCTCGACGTGCGCAGCGATGAAAACGGCATCAACAGCGGCACCTCGTTCTACCGGGCGCTGACGCAGCTTCCGAACCAGGCGCTCTGCGGACGGGCCTTCGTAGAATTCGGCATTCAGGAGCAGTACAATTCGCCCTACTATTACAACTGGGTGCTGGAACAGGGCGGGCAGGTCATCACCCTGCGCGAAGTCTCGGAGCGGGTGATGGAATTCTTCCTCCAGGCGCTCAACGCCGCCGGAAAAAATGGTCGGTCGGTCGCGGTCTCGCTGGATATCGACGCGGTGCGCAGCACCGAAGCGCCCGGCGCGTCGGCCAGCAACCCCAGCGGCCTCAAAGCTCCCGAGCTGGACAAGATCGCCTATCTCGCGGGACGCAGCATCAAAGTAAAATACCTCGATATCATGGAAGTCTCGCCAACCCTCGACGAAGACCACCGTACCGCGGCGCTCGCCGCCTCGGCGCTATTTTCCTTCTTCCGCGGGCTCTGCGAGAGATAAAAGCACAAGCCCAGCGGGAGAGCCCCGCCGACCAAAAATGTCTCCCCTCCGGCGCAAGCCGCGGCTTTTACATCCGGTGTGCTCCGGCCTCCGGCGGCGCCTCACGCCTCTTGCCACACGGCGGCGCTCACGGCGGGGATATCGGCCGCGGCGCAGCTCGCCGTAAGCGCGATCTGGTCGCCCGGCGCGGGCAGATAAGAGATGAGGATAAAATCACCGGCTTCCAGCGTGATTCTCGCGAAACGCCCCTCCCTCTCCACCTCCGCCGCGACGCCGCCGGCGATGGCGTAGAGGCCGTACCAGCAGCGGGAGGCCCGCGGCATGGGCAGGATTATTTTTTTGTCCGATCGAACGGCGGCCATACTTCCGCCGTAACCTTTTGCCGTCATGAGGTTGAAATCCACACACCGGCCCGCCGACCGCGTATTCCAGCCGCCCTCGAACTCCTCCACGTCGGCAAGCGGCGTCATCACGCGGCTGCCTATCCCCTCGTGCGTCAGCTCGATGCCACCCGCAAGCAGCATCAAATGCCGGTGTATCCCCGGCAGCGGCGTGAAAACCGACTCCTCGTCCTCAACGACCGCGGAGCTGACGCGCCAATCAAACCTTCTCGCCGCGTAATCCGCGCCCTCGGGCCAAATCGCAAGCTGCGTCGTGACGCCGCCGCTCCACCTCTTATGCTCAAGCTCGTTTCCGCGTACTATTCTGATATCCGCCCGCGGCATTTTACAGCCTCCTTCAATTCGTCTGTATGCTGCTTGCCGACCCCCCCCCGCCCCCTCAGGCGGCAAGCTGGCGCACCGCAACCCCAGCCCCCGCCGTCTTCCTGCCGGTGAAAGTCCCGTCGTAAATCATATTCGCGCCGCAGGAGGGGCTGCGCTCCTTGAGCATGTCAAACTCGCAGCCAAACAGCCTCGCGGACGCAGCGCCTCGCGCGCGCTCTTTTCAAAGGCCTCCGTATTATCGTCCCCCTCGCTCGACCACGCGGCCGCTCAATATCTCATCCAGCTCGCGCGGCGTCGGCAGCCCGCCAAGCTGCTCGGGATATACCGGTACCAGGCAGTATCCCACCGGCAGCCCGGCGGCGCGTTCATCCCCGACAGGCAGGCGCTGACGAGTATTCTGGCAGCATTCTCCTTCATCCTGACCGCGCTCTCATCAGTATCTTATAAAAGAATATATCACAAAAACGTCCTTATAAACCGCCGCGCAAGACAAAGGCGCGAAAAACCGTCCCCGCGCCCATTGCTGAAGAGAGGGAGGCTGAAAGGCGAAGCACGGAATTTGGAGGCTCTCCGGCCGTCGGGCAGGTTTAGGGACGAGCCGAAGGGGCTTCTCGCCCGCGCGACGGTGCAGGCGGTTATCGCGGGCGGCAACGTCGCAATTTTTTCTGACAGTGATTTGTTCGTGTTCCAACAACATCAATATTCCACAACAACACCCAACAAATAAAAAAATCCTTCTGTTTTTCTAGTTTTTCATTGACAGCATAAACGTTTAATATTTACCTCGTTATATCTCTCGGGGGAAGGTCTTATCGGAAAGTATTGATAAATAATAATAAAGAGGGGCCCGCAAGCCGGGCCCCTCGAAAAAAACAGAAAAATGATCAGTGCCTGATCAGCATGTACACAGAATCGCCTCCAGCATAGTCAGGAGATGCGGGAACAGTTGCGGCCGCACTTGCATAGAGGCCGACGTCGCCAGCCATGTTCTTTAATTTTGCCTTCACGCCTCCTGTCAAAATATTGCTATCCTTGTACTCGATCCACAGCGGTTTATCGGTGCCGGTGCCGCCGGTACCGGACTTTATCTCAAAACCGCCTTTATCGGGATTCTTCCGCCCGCTGAGAGGCACGTCCATGTATTTGTCGAAAGTTTCATCAATCGATGTCGGCCATACCTTCTCATCCAAGAAATACATCACGCTGCCGGCCTTTATGTTGCGCATGTCGGATACGATTTTAGTCGCCGTCGCCGAATCCGTCGCCCCGCCGGTCGAGAGCATCAGCATTCCCGCAAGGATACCGATGATGACGATGACGATGAGCAGTTCCACGAGGGTGAAGCCCTTTGCTTTACGGTACTTTTTGATCATTTTTTCCATTGACATTTTCTCCTCCCAAATTAGTTTTACCGAATGCCGCGCGCGCGCCCACCCTACATGGACCGGACTCGCCTTCCGGCCCCCCGTTTTTTGATCCGGCAGATATGCTTTTGCCGCAGACCACTCCTTCATGGACAGCCTTATCTTATATTTGTATTTCGCCGGAGGCGGCAAACACGCCGCTCCAATGAAACTCTTTTCATATTATAAGCGCAAACCACCGAAAAAGAAAGCCCCGTTCAGAAGGCTACATAAAGGCCTGAATGGCGGAGATGATCGGCAGGAAGATGGCAAGCACCATAAAACCGACGATGATGCCGACGATTACGACCATGACCGGCTCGAGCACCGAGCTGAGGCGCTTGATCCTCTCCGAGAGCTCCGCGTCGTACCAGTCGGCGATCTTCTCAAGCATTTCGTCGGTGCGGCCCGTCTCTTCGCCGACGGCGATCATGTGGCCGATCATCGGCGGGAAGAGCTTTTTTTCGCGCACGGTGGTGTTGAGCGCTTTGCCCATCGCGGCGCCGTCGCGCATATCAATGAACCCCAGCTTGATCTTTTCGTTTCCCGCGACGTCGGCCGTCATCTCAAGCGCGGAGAGCACGGGGACGCCAGAGCGCAGCAGGGAGCCCATGGTGCGGAAGGAGCGCGTGAGCGCGGCCTTGAAGGCGATGTCGCCGAAGAGCGGTATTTTCAGGAGGAAGGAGTCGATCGGCAGCTTCATGGACTTCATCCGGCGCAGCTGGGCCAGCAGCAGGGCGACGGCGAGGATCACAAGCGGTATGAGGTACCAGTTCTGCTCCATCCAGCGGCCGAGGCGGAAGGTCGCAAGCGTGAGCGCGGGCAGCTCGATGTTAAGTTTGCTGAAGGCCTTCTCAAACTGCGGGATGACGACGGCGACCATCACACCGAGGACGAGCAGGGCGATGCCGATGACGACGGCGGGATAGGTCATCGCCGAGACGATTTTTTTGCGCAGGTTGTCCTGGTCTTCCATGAAGCCGGCGATTTTCGCGAGGCTCATGTCGAGCGTGCCGGACTCTTCGCCGGAGCGCACGAGCGGGATGGTGATCGCGTCGAAGCACTTAGGGTTTTCGGCCATGGCGCTGCCTAGCGTGGTGCCGGTGCTGACACGCTTGTAGACCTTCGTGAGCACCCGCCGGAAGCGTTTGTTCTGCGTCTGCTCGGTGAGGATCGCAAGCGAGGCGGTCACGGGGATGCCCGCGGCGATCATCGTCGCGAGCTGGCGAAAGAAGATGAGCTTGTCGCGCAGTTTGATGCGCGGCGAGAGGTCCCAGAATTCGCTGCGCTCTTTGCCCCCCTTTAAGAGCTTGTCGCCAGGGGCGGAAAGGGATATCTCCCGATGCTGCGAAACGTTGAGGGGCACCCAGCCGTTGCCGCGTATCCACGAAAGGAGCTCCGGCTCGCTCGACGCGCTGTGCGTGCCGCTCACCCTCTTCCCGCTCCGATCTTTCGCGTCATAATAAAACTCCATTATAAACCAGCTCCCCGCCTTAAAGGCTTTCTCAGAGAGATAATATAATCATTGAGGGAAAAAGTCAAAAACAACGCGGCGGGACGAAAGAAAAAAGCGGATGTGGCGCGTCAATGGCGAAGATAAATCGACGTTTATCGTCCCCTCATAGTCCCGGAAATCGGCGTTTATAAGCAGAGAACCAAAACGCCGGTTTTGCGTTTTGTGTGAATCGCTTAGGGTGTTCATCAGAAGTGCGAGTTGCTAAATAAAATGGGGGCTCCGATACCGGAGCCGTATTTGCATACGGCGAGGATTCGGAGCCCCCGTTTTATGACGCAAATCGTGCTTATAAACGCCGATTTGTGGTATATTATCAGCAGCCAAGAGAGGTTTTTCGGGACCGTGACGGCCCCGTCGGACAAGGAGGAGATTTTTGTAATGCTATTTACAGGTAATTTTTCAAAAAACGACCTCGCGAAGAGCAAAAAACGTTTCTACTGGGTCGGCGGCATCATGCTCGTCATCGGCTTTCTGTCGCTTGCGATGCCGATGCTCGCCTCCTTCGCGATTGAGACGATGGTCGGATTTTTCCTGCTCGCGGCGGGCTTCGGCAACGCCTTCGGCGCTTATTCGGCCCTCCGCGCGGGGGACAGCCCTTGGCAGCAGGCGTTTATGTCCGTGATCTCCATTGCCGCGGGTATCATCTTCCTCACGCACCCGCTCGCGGGGGTGATCACGCTCGGCATTCTCATGGCCGCCTATTTCTTAATCGACGGCGTCACGAAGATCGTTGAATATTTCCGGGTAAGAGGCATCGGCGGCTCGCTCTGGATACTGCTCTCCGGCATATTCGGCGTCGTCCTCGCCTTCATGATGTGGCAGGATTTCTTTACCGGCGCGGCGGTGATCGGGGTGATCCTCGGCGTCAATCTCATTTTCAGCGGCATAAGCCTGATCATGCTCGGCCGCGGCTGTTCCGAGATTTCAAAAAGGATGTAGCGCGAGGGGGCTCCCGCGTGGGCTTCGCCTTTTATCAAAAGCGGCGGCAAGCGCGTAGTCTGCGCCCCGCCGCCTTTGCTTTTCAGCCGCGCGTCAGCGGATGACGCCGAGCTTCGCGATCGTCTCCATGTCTTTGTCGCCGCGCCCCGAGAGGTTCACGATCACAATGTCGCCTGGCTTCATCTCTTTTGCCGTCTTCAGCGCGCCGGCCAGGGCGTGGGCGCTTTCCAGCGCGGGGATGATGCCTTGCGCGCGGCAGAGCAGCCTGAAAGCGTCGAGCGCCTCTTTATCGCCGGCGCAGATGTATTCCCCGCGACCGCTTGTTTTGAGGTCGGCATGGGCCGGCCCGACCGAAGGGTAGTCGAGCCCCGCCGCGATGGAGTAGACATCCGCTGGCTCGCCCGCCGCGTCCGTAAGCAGGTAGCTCTTAAAGCCGTGCAGAACACCGGGGGCCCCCATCGTCAGCGAGGCCGCGTGGTTGCCGTAGGTGAGGCCGCGCCCAGCGGGCTCCACACCTATGAGGCGCACCGTCTCGTCTTTGATGAAGGCCGTAAAGGCCCCGATCGCGTTGCTCCCGCCGCCGACGCAGGCGACGACGGCGTCCGGCAGGCGGCCTTCGTGCGCCAGAATCTGGGCGCGGGCTTCGTCGCCGATGATGCGCTGGAAGTCCTGCACCATCGTCGGATAGGGGTGCGGCCCCACCGCTGAGCCGATGAGGTAGAAGAGCGAGGTGTCGGCGCAGAGCGCGCCCAGCGCGGCGTCCACCGCCTCTTTAAGCGTTTTCTGTCCCGCCTCCACAGAGACGACGTTCGTCCCCAGCGCCTTCATGCGTAGTACGTTCGGCGCCTGGCGCGCGATGTCCGCCGCCCCCATATAGATGTCGCACTCCATCCCCAGCAGCGCGGCGACGGTCGCCGCGGCGACCCCATGCATTCCCGCCCCCGTCTCCGCGATGAGTTTCTTTTTCCCCATGCGTTTGGCGAGCAGCGCCTGGCCGACGCAGTTATTGATTTTATGCGCCCCCGTGTGGTTCAGGTCTTCGCGTTTAAGGAAGATGCGCACGCCGCCCGCCTCTTTCGAGAGGTTGAGGCATTCGGTGAGCGCCGTGGGACGCCCCACATATTCCTTCAGCAGCCGCAGATATTCTTCTTGGAAGGCCGCGTCGGCACGGCATTTCTCATATTCGCGCGCGATCTCCTCCATCACCGGCCTCAATTCCTGGGGGATATAGGAGCCGCCGAAGCTGCCGTACATCGCACCGCGGGGAAAGCCCGCCCTTATTTCTTCTCTCATGTCGATTTCCTCCTAGTCTTGTCTTATCTGATCTCTCTATAAAAAAACAAAAGAGGCCTTTTGGCGTCCTCTTTCGTCTTTTTTAAACAAGAGAGGCCTGGATATTTTCTCCAGGCCTCTCGTAAGCGCGCGAAAAGACCATGGAGCAGCTAAACGCCGCGCCGCCATCCCTTGTTGTTTCTATTTATCGCAGAAAAACAGCAAACGCCCATGTACATTCTCCTTAGTCTGTTTCTTACGGGCAGAGATGATACCATAGAAATATCAGTGGCGCAAGCGCCAGGCGAAGACGCGGAGCGGCCTCAGAGCCTTTCGTAGACGGCGGAGGGCCGTTCTTTGCGCCGCTCCGCGTATATTTCCCGCGAATCTAGGTCGACGACCATGCCGTCGGTCGCTGCGACGACGCGCGCTCCCCCGGTATCCAGCCCCGACAGGAAATGCGCGCCCTCGAAAGAGGTGAGCATCGCGCCTAAATGCGTCAGAACGGCGCTTTGAGGGTGCAGCTCCATAAGCAGCTGCCGCGCCTCTTCTATGGACATATGATCGAGACGGCTTTTCACGTTCGGAAAGGTGACGTTCAGTGATAGGAAGCGGCAGTCCGCGTATCTTTGGGCAAACCAGGGCATCAGCCGGCTGTCGCTGATGAGCCCCCACTCGCTGAGACCGTCGCGGCGAAATATGTAACCGAAGCAGTCGACGCCGTGATGGACGTGCGCCACCGGCTCCGCCGTCACCCCGCGGCCCAGGTCGATCCTTTCGCCGTCTTCGGGGCTTACGATCCGCGGCACTCTTTTCTGCGAGTATTTCAGAATCACTGGGTCCTCTCCCGCAAGCGCGTCCCGCGGCGCGACGAGGAGGCCCCTGTCGTCAAAGCCGCCGTGCGTCATACACTCGATGAGCACGTTCGCGTCCGTGCTGTGGTCGATATGTTTATGTGTAAGCATCACAAGCTCCGCCGCGTCGGCGGCAAGTTCCGGGCGGGCGGCGCAGATGTGCGCGAGGCTCCCCGGCCCCGGGTCTATCACTCCCTGCAAGCCCCCGTAGCGGAACCAGATGCCTCCCGTACTGCGCGCCTGCCTTATCATGGAAAAGCGCCCGCCGCTGGTGCCAAGGTATTTTATGAAGTTTTCAGGATAGGAAAATCTGTCTGCGTCCGCCAAAATAAGCGCCTCACCATCTGTATTTGCTTCCTTCGCGTTTCAGCTCCGCCCGCCTTTTTTCATAATCGCCGCAGAAACGCCCCACATGGGCCCAGAATTTCGCGGAGTGGTTCATCTCCAGCAAGTGGCAGAGCTCGTGTATCATTATGTATTCCATCAGAAGCGGCGGCAGGAGCGCGAGGCGGATGCTGAAGGTGATGCTCCGGGAGGAGGAGCAGCTGCCCCAGAGCGTCCTCACGTTTTTCAGCTCGACCTTTGCGGGGCCCGCGCCGATACGCTTGCACCACGCGGGAAATTCCTCTTGCAGCATCTCCCGGAGCCGGCGGGCGTACCATGACTCAAAGCGGCGGCGCATCGCCTCGCCGCTTTCGGGGCCGGCGGTAAATTCTTTCCCAGTGAAGCTCAGGCTGCCGGCCGCAAGGCCTGGCTCTATCCTCAGCGGATAACGCGCCCCGCGAAGGTAGAAGAGTTCGCCGTCTCCGTAACGGTGCTCCTCCGCAAGGGAGGACGGCCTTTTTTTTGCGATCTTTTTTACGAACGAGGCCGAGTTTTCCTGCAGGATAAGCGCCAGCTCTTCCCGCGGCGTATCCGCCGGCGCGGCGATGAAAAAATTATTGCCGCCGTCCAAGCCGATGGCGACCCTCTTTCTCCGCGCGTTTTTCCTTACCTCATATCTTATTCCCTCTACGTCAATATAATCGTTCGTCATGGCACCTATAATATATCAATGATGGTAAAATTATAAGGCGCTGCGCGGTGATATTTTTATGCGCAAAAATGAAAAAATGGAGATAAAATCAATGACCGCTGAAAAGACCGGCGGCGGCCGCCGCCTGAAAAATAAAGACCGCCTTCCCGCAAAGAGAGGGCATCCGGTTCCCGCCTCTCTGCCGCGCGAGGCGTTCCTCCCCGTGAGCCGGGCCGATATGGCATCGCGTGGCTGGGATGAGCTCGACGTCCTCATCGTCACAGGAGACGCCTATGTGGATCATCCCAGCTTCGGACACGCGATCATCGCGCGCTGGCTCGAGGCGCACGGTTTTCGCGTCGGCATCGTCTCCCAGCCCGACTGGCGCGGCACGGAGGATTTCGCGAAACTCGGGCGGCCGCGCCTCTGCGTGATGCTTTCGGCGGGCAATCTCGACTCGATGCTGAACCATTACACCGCCTCCGGCAAAAAACGCCGCCGCGACGATTACACCCCCGGCGGCGCAGCGGGAAAGCGCCCCGACAGGGCGACCATAGTATACGCCAACCGGATACGCGAGCTCTGGGGCGACATCCCGCTGGTTATAGGGGGGATCGAGGCCAGCCTGCGCCGCTTTGTGCATTACGACTATTGGAGCGACGGGCTGCGCCGCTCCATCCTCACCGACAGCCGCGCCGACCTGCTCGTCTTCGGCATGGGCGAGCTGGCCTCGCTGGAGATCGCGCGGAGGCTCGCGGACGGCGAACAGATCGCCTCGCTGAGGGACATCGCCGGCACCTGCTGGAAGACGCACGCCCCCGAGGCGGCGAACGACGCGGTGACGCTCGGCTCGTTCGCGGAGGTGAGCGCCGACAAGGCAAAGTTCGCCGCCTCTTTCAAGCTCTTTTACGACGAGAACGACGGTATCCGCGGCAAGCGCCTGATCCAGGATCAGGGGACATGGCACGTCGTCCAGAACCGTCCCGCGCGGCCTTTGACGACTGCGGAGATGGACAGGGTCTACGCGCTCCCTTACGCGCGCGCCTGGCACCCCGATTATGACGCGCTGGGAGGCGTGCCAGCCCTTGCGGAGGTAAAATTCAGCATCACGAGCCACCGCGGCTGTTTCGGCGAGTGCGGCTTCTGCGCGATCAGCTCTCATCAGGGGCGCATAATTCAGAGGAGAAGCGACGAATCGATCATCAAAGAGGCGGAACTGCTCACGAAAATGGCGGATTTCAAGGGTTATATCCACGACGTCGGCGGCCCCACGGCAAATTTCACCATCCCTTCCTGCCAAGAGGCGGCCAAGCGCGGCTCCTGCAAGGGAAAATCATGCCTCTACCCGCAGCCCTGCAAGAAGCTGCGCGCGGATCACGAGGGCTATATCGCGCTGCTGCGCCGGCTGCGCGCGCTGCCGCGCGTGAAAAAGGTCTTTATCCGCTCCGGGCTCCGCTACGACTATATCTTAGCCGATAAGAAGGGAGATTTTCTCGAAGAGCTCTGCCGCTGGCACGTCAGCGGCCAGCTGAAAATCGCCCCCGAGCATGTCAGCGAGGGCGTGCTGCGTTATATGCGCAAGCCGCCGCGCGCGGTGACGGAGGAGTTTTTAAGGAGGTATGGCGAGATGAACGCGAAGCTCGGGATGAAGCAGTTTCTCGTACCCTATTTCATGTCCGCCCATCCCGGCTCGACGTTGAAGGAGGCCGTGGAGCTCGCGGAGTTCATCCGCGACAGCGGCCTGCGCCCCGAGCAGGTACAGGACTTCACGCCGACCCCCGGATCGCTTTCCACCTGCATCTATTACACCGGCATCGACCCGCTCACGATGCGGAAGGTCTATGTCCCCAAAGACCACGAGGAACGCAAGATGCAGCGTGCGCTGCTGCAATACTGGATGCCGGAGAACCGGGATTACGCGCGCCGGGCGCTGATAAAGGCGGGGCGGACGGATCTCATCGGCGGAGGGCCGAAAGCGCTCGTCCGCTAGCGGGCAAGCGTCCCGGCAAAGAGGCGCGCAAGCAGCCAGAACCTCCCCTCAAAGCAGTCCGCATGTTATTATCATTTTGTAGCGCAGCTATTGGAAAGCTGCAATATGTAACTTTGTTATTTACGG
This sequence comes from uncultured Cloacibacillus sp., assembly GCA_934511335.1. Classification (GTDB taxonomy): domain Bacteria; phylum Synergistota; class Synergistia; order Synergistales; family Synergistaceae; genus Cloacibacillus. The sequence goes on from CAKSWL010000001.1 coordinate 18,018, forward strand.
CAGGATACGTGACGGAGGCGGCCCCCGCGAAGAAGGCGTCCACGCACAGCCTGATGATCATGATATCTTCAAGCCCGCGTCGGATATTCCCGCGGCTTGCCGGCCTTGGCTTCGTGATATTCGGTTTTTTTTCTTTCAATAGTTTTTACTTCCATTCTCATAGAATCTCGCTTTTTTTAGAAAAGGTAAATGCTGTCGCCCTGGGGGTGAAGTAGTAACATTGCCACATAACGATAAACTGATGCGGTTATCATCAATAGCGCTGTGCGCTCTGGCATCCGGCGCATACTTCGCCGCGCCGGCCATAAGCGTGTCCAAAAGCGTAGATTGGAACGGGTTGACTCCCGATGGAAGCGCGGAGAAAGATATGTGCCCGACGAAAACGAGTGAACACAGGCAAAATTGAAAATGGCCCCATTGGAATACAGGAGCCATTTCGGTCAATGATTATAAAGAGCTTGCTTGGGGGCTTACGACTCGTGTCCGGGAGACGGGACTCGGTTCATAGCCGAGGGTTTTTTGTCCACAGCTAAGAAGAGTTGAATGCAGCCTCAGCTTTTCTTGATATTGATACCATTAAATATTAATTATGCGGCCGCTTGCCCCTTCGAACGGCTTTCAACTAATACGCCAAAGTAGAATATGACAAACGCAAGAGGCAGCACAGGAATTATCGGATCTATATCGTAGATAAATAGAGAACCAGCCATCTGGGCACTGCTCATCTGGTATGCAATCAAAGTTATCATGACTACGGAGCATATTACCATCATGGAGGTATAAGTTTTAATGCATCCCTTTGATCTTTTCCAGAATATAGATCCAATCATGGCTGGGGCAAGAATAGCACCAAATTTTACAGCCATTTGACACAATTCTAGAATATATGGGAAGGCCAATGCAATTACGTACGCGAATGTAGCAAGTGACACAACAGCTATTCGAGACAATAATACTTTTCTTGTGTCGCTGACATTTCGTCCAAGCGAGTACCAATCTTCTACGATATTTCCAGCCGCTGACAACAGCGCGTGGTCTGCCGTCGCCATTATTGCCGCAGCGAATGGTACAAGCATTATGGATCCAACAAAAGGCCCGCATACCCATAGAATCAAATCTATATACGAATTATTTGCCGTCGTGTTTTCTCCCAATGCGGCGCAGGCCGCCATCCCAAGGAAGAATGGAAGCGTGTACCATACACTTTGCATGAGACCGGAATACCCAGACCCTTTCATGGCTACTTTAGGATTAGCAGCAGATAGGGATGTTTTTATAACAACAGACTGAACCGTCCAGTAATGGAAGCTGTTTGTTAATCCCCACCCCAATACAACAAGGAACGGTACGCTTGTTGCGCTGAACATATGCGGCATAGCCTGAAGTCCCAGGTGCATCGCCGATGAAATTCCGCCCATTTTTGATATGGCGGCCACTAAAATGAAACCAGAGCCACCAAATATAAGCAATGTTTGAAAGAAATTGGTAATCGTTGCAGCTAAGTACCCTCCCATTGTTACATAAAGTACGGTTACGCCTAAGCCAAAGAGAGACCCCAGCCAATATGGAACGTCAAGGAGTATATCGCCCAGAAGACCAAAGCCGCTTAATCCAGAGGCGACCCAAGATATTTCCCGCCACATGACCAACAATGATGCTAATTTACGCGGGCCTTGCCCCCCGAAATGATGCTGAAGATATGCCGGTAAGGTGTCGAATTTCCCTTTGGACCGGACACGCGGCGCCCCCCATCTAGCCCAGCATACTATCCCAATAGATTGAATCGCGTAAATCCAGAATGAAGATAGCCCAAGGGCGAAAGCCATGCCGCCAAATCCAATAAAAGTAGCGGCGCTCACATTTAGAGAAAGGTTAGAGATACCTATAAGTTTTGGCCCTAGGGTATTGCCGGCTGCCAAGTACTCATCTGCTGTGTTCTGACGCTTAGAGTAAAGGGCGCCGATCCAAATCATAGCGCTTAAATATATGAATAAAAATATTACGGGTACCATCTTTTTCGTCCCCCTATCATCTTACCGCAAACCATGCAATGACTGACCCTATAACTAGATAGGCTCCTATTGTAGGGAAGCACATAGGCCCCTCTATCCATTTTTGTATACTGTCCCAATCTTTCGGCGGGTAATCCGGTGGATCAGGCAATTCATCAGCTTTGCGAAGAATAAGTACATGCGCAACAAAGTAAAAAACCATCAACCCCCACATAAGTATTTGTGCTAAAATTTCCATAATATCACCCCTAAAAATATCGTATGGTATATAGGAAGGATGCAGCCGTGCTAATGAGATTTATTACGTATTACAGCCTTCCTATTAATAGAAACTGCTTTTGCCGCCTCAGCAATTAAAGAGATATTCTCATTCCTTTAATATAGTAGTATTCTTCGAGCGAGTAACGGCTGCCGTCTTTTCCGATGCCGCTGTTCTTGCATCCTCCGTGTGGGATAGACGGCCCGGTGCCGGGGCCGTTTACGTTGACAATGCCATAGCATATGCCGCGTGCAATTTTATTGATTTCCTTCAATTCGCTGCTCCATATATACGAAGAGAGGCCGTATTCAGTATCGTTCGCCATCTCGATCGCCTCGTCCAAGTCTTCGTAAGACATAACTGCAAGAATCGGGCCAAAAACCTCTTCGCGGAATATCTTCATGTCGCGAGTGATATTTGTGAGTACCGTAGGCATGAAATAATATCCATCATCCATATCGTCAGGACATTTGCCGCCGCATTCGACGACGGCACCTTTTTCTACTGCGTCTTTGACAAGCGCTTCCATGCGTTCGACGGCGTCGCGGCTTATCATCGGGCCGGTATTGGCCTCATCGTCAAGTGTACCGCACTTGGCAGCCTTGCCCAGTTCTACACATAGATGTACAAATTCTTCATACACGCTTGAATGGATGAATGCGCGCTGCGGAGATACGCAAGTCTGTCCGGCACAGCGCATCTTATTGCCCATCGAATGCTCCGCCGCCGCCCTCAGATCCGCCGAAGGCGTGACTATGACCGGCGCGTTGCCGCCGAGTTCCATCGAAAAACGTTTTACTGAGGTTGAAGAGTCGCGAATCATGTCTAAGCCGCCCTTTGTGGAACCGATCATAGTCAGCATGGCTGGTATCGGGCTCTCGCACAGCGTCCTGCCTATCTCACTTGCGTCGCCTGCAACAAAATTGAGAACTCCTTTTGGGAAATCGATTTTTTTCAAAATCTCGCCTAGGTACATTGTCGATAACGGAGTTTTTGTAGCCGGCTTTATTACAGCGGTGCATCCAGATGCGAGAATAGGGCCGAGCTTCGTAGCCATATTGTGCATCGGGAAATTCCAAGCAAGAGCAGCGAATACTACGCCGACCGGCTCTCGAACTGCCATGAACATATTTTTCCCCCCAGTCATGTCGCGTATGCCATCACTATGCTCACATTTTGCCTGCTCTAAAAAGAACTGGAGGTAACCTGTAAGACTACCGGTTTCAAAAGCTGCATGTGTGCGCAGCTTGCCGGATTCAAGCATGAGTAAAGTCAGCAGCTTGTCCGCCTCTGCCGCTATTGCGTCGCGGAGCTTCATCATCCATTCGCCACGTTTTTCAAGGGACAACGCGCTCCACATCGGAAACGCGGCCTTTGCCGCTTCAAGCGCGTCAAGAGCCTGACGTTTCGAAGCCAGAGCGACGGGCGCTACCTCTTTTCCGGTTCCAGGACATACGATAGTAGTTATTCTTCCCTCTCCAGCTACAAGTTCGCCATTGATGTAATGCCTAAAATTATTGCTTGGAAGTGAATAAGCCATGATAACTTCCTCCAGTCATGCCTTTAATATATATGTATCTTGGCGACCGCTTCATCAAGAAGCGATTTCTCCTCCGCCGAAAGTTCCCATTCGGCTGCCGCGCAGTTTTCAACGGCTTCTTTTGCATCTCTGACTCCGGCAAGGAGCGTGTTTACGTGGTCATGCGCCAGCACCCAGTTCAGCGCGACCTGTGCAACCGTTGCTTTATGAGCTGCCGCAACGTCATCCATCACCTTTAGAAGAGACTGTATCTGAGAGAATCCTGGCTCTGTGAACATGGGCTTATAGAACGAAGCACGCATATCCCCTGGGCCGAATGTCGGGATCTCGCGAAACTGCCCGGTGAGTATGCCGCCTCCAAGAGACGCATACCCCATCGTTCCACACCCGGCGGCCGCATAGCGCATAAAGAGGGCTTCTTTCGTACGGTTTACCATATTGTACGGATATTGGACGATGTCCAGTGCGCCGCCCTCCAGCAGCCTGTCTGCGAGAGGCTGCTCCAGATTAGACATGCCTAGGAAGCGTACTTTGCCTGCGTCTTTCAATTCGTGCATACAGGCGATAGTTTCTTCTATTGGAGTACCTTTCCTGTCATCCCAGTGCATGAGGTATCCATCAATGTAGTCTGTCTTAAGGCGTGCGAGACTTTTCTCGATGGACCTAAGCATGTTCTTTCTGCTTGAATCTTTTATAGTCCCCTTGCCGCTGTCGTTTGGGTCGATGAATTCACTCCCGAATTTCGTGACCAAAAATACCTTATCTCGGTATCCCCCCTCAAGCGCTTTGCCTAAAACCTCTTCAGAACCACCCGATGCATATATAGGGGCTGTGTCTACTATGTTGACGCCATTGTCGATCATCGCGTGAACTGATGCAATGGCATCGGACTCCGGGACGGCGCCGAACTGTTTACCTCCGAGCGCCCATGTCCCGAGACAGAGCACAGATACTTTTTCTCCTGTTTTACCAAAATCCTTAAATCTCATAGCTCTCAATCCCCTTTTCGTTTATATTTGTTGTAGCAGGTTCAAAGATGCTAGTCCTCGAAAACCTTCACTTTGGACAGATCTTCTTCCGTCATGCCGTAGTCACGCATTGCGCTCTCAGGAGAGACGTAGCCCTCTTCAAGGTCTTTTACAAGCAGTTCTCGGCTGCGTTCAAGCGGGTTGCCATAACCTCCGGCGCTGGGCATCTGGCATCTAAGAATACCGCCTGACTTGAGGATGTTGCCAGATTTTTTTGAATCTATGGTCCTTGCCTCGCTCGTATCTGGGTATATTGTGATAACGCCAGGAAGTCCAGGTCTCCCGCCGAATAGTCCATATGGCGGAACCTTCTGACGGTCCGCTTTTATTGTGAATTCACTGTCGTGTCCGAGAACCCTAATATCCTTGCTCATTGAGAGCCCGCCCCTGTATTTGCCTGCTCCGCCTGAATCTGCAACCAATTCATACCTCTCAACCATGTATGGGAATTCTACCTCCATGCTTTCGATCGGTAGATTGGATGTATTAGACATATGCACCTGTACGCAGCTGATACCATCCTTGTTAAAACGAGCGCCAGAACCACCGCCGAATGTCTCCATATAGACGTAGTACTCGTTTGTGTCAGGAGAAACACCGCCGAAATAAACGCCGGTTATTGAGCTATTGCTTCCTGCTATGACCTGATGTGGAACAACTTCTGACATGGCGCCGAACACCATGTCTGCGACGCGCTGTGCGGTGTCGCTGCGTCCGGCGCATGCCGCCGGCTCAGTGCATCCGAGGATACAGCCAGGACGGCTTTTTATATGTATCGCCCTGTAATAGCCGCCGTTTGAAGGTAGAGACGGATCTACGATGCTGCGTATAGCATAATAAACAGAGGCATGCAGTGCACTCAGTGGCAGATTTATGGCTCCTTTAACCTGGTCTGGATTGTCTGTGAAATCGAGCTCTATATCTTTATCTTTTATGATAATCTTTACATTTAATTTAATCGGATCGCTGCCAACGCCATCCGAATCCAGGTAGTCCTCGAACTCATGAGAACCGTTGGGAATAGCGGCGAGCGCCATGCGTATCTTTCTCTCGGAATAATCAAGAAGCTCTTCCATACTGAGTGAGACCGTATCTTTTCCGTATCTGGCACAGACGTCCTCTACTCGCTGCACACCTTTTTTATTGCAGGCAAACTGCGCGTTGAGGTCCCCCAGCCTAATGTGCCGTACTCGGCAATTTAAAAGTATTAAATTCAAAATATCTTTGTCAAGTTCACCTTCGCGGAATATTTTTACCGTTGGGATCCTTATCCCCTCCGCGTAGATGGAATCAGAATCAGCTGCATTTGAGCCTGGAACTCTTCCGCCGACGTCGTTGTGATGGGCGATGTTGGCGACGAATGCTACTATTTCACCCTGATAGAACACAGGAGACGCGACTGCGATATCTGGCAAATGCGTGCCCCCTCCATTGTAAGGATCGTTCGCGATGAACATATCGCCAGGCTTGATATCCTCTGGTTTGAAGTGTTTTTTTATCTCGTCTACCAGCCCGAGCAGAGACCCAAGGTGCATAGGTATGTGTTCAGCCTGAGCTATGGTATTGCCGTCTGCATCAAACAGCGCACACGAACAGTCCTTCCGCTCTTTGATATTGGTGGAATACGCCGATTTGACCAGCACCGCGCCCATTTCCTCCGCTATAGACATAAATGTGTTCCCTATAACTTCGAGCAGGATTCCATCTATTTTCATGAATTTAGGCCTCCTTCTCCTGATTTTCGTCAAATGCTCTTATGATTAGGTTCCCAAATTTGTCAATACTAAACCATGTGTGCGGCGGCACTACTGTCGTAGAGTCCATTTGCTCGATTATGCAAGGCCCCTCTATATGTTCAGCCTGACCGAATTTGCCTCTGTCGTACACAGGGCAGTCGACGGCTCCGCATTCCTCGAAATATACTACGCGTCTGCCGCTCTCGGCCTGCGCTGGTTCGTCGGTTGAGAAGCCGAGTTCCGCGAGGTTCGGCTTCTTCACGATACCGGTGGCTTCACACCTAAAATTAACGAACTGCACCGAAGCGTTCGGGTTGTAATATCCGTAATTCTTCTCGTGGGCGGCAAAGAAGCCATGCTTCATTTTTTCAATATCGGCCGATGTTATATTTTCTGTCGGGATCTCCACCTGAAGTTCATAATTTTGTCCTACGTAGCGCATTTCAGCGATACCATGAAATTTTCTGCGATCTTCTGGAACATTTTCTGAGTCAAGCCAATCTTCGCCTTCTTTTCGAAGGGATGACATGACTGCGTTTATTTGCTCTGGCGTAATCTCATCATAAGCGGTTATTGCCGTACGTACGTGGTTTTTCTTAATATCTGCGGTCAGCAGGCCTAGCGCACAGAGAGCTCCAGGGGCTGGGGGGATGAGTACTGTGCGAATCCCCATCTCCTGTGCAAGATGCACGGCATGGAGCGGCCCTGCGCCACCATACGCGACCAAAGTGAAATCAGAAGGGTTGTGCCCCTTTTCAACAGTGATGACACGTATGGCTCGAGCCATGTTCGAGTTGACGACCTTTACTATGCCAAGCGCCGCATCTTCTGTTTCTATGCCCATCGGATCTGCTATCTTGTCTTTGACGGCTTTCTTTGAAAGCTCCGCATCGATCTTTAGCCTCCCACCGAGTACATAATGAGGATTGATACGCCCCAGCACAAGGTTGGCGTCAGTGACGACGGGGTTTTCGTTGCCTAGACCGTAAGCAGCTGGCCCTGGATTTGCACCTGCGCTTTCCGGTCCGACTTTCAACGCGCCTGCGTTGTCTATCTGGGCAATGCTGCCTCCTCCGGCGCCTACGGCGTGGACATCTATCATCGGAACGCCGGACGGCAGCCCACAGACCTTGCGTTTGGTCGTATATTCTGCGATGCCGTCCTTTACAAGGGAGACGTCTGTGCTTGTTCCACCCATGTCGTAAGTGATAATATCCCTAAATCCGGCTGCCTCCGCTATATAAACTGCGCCCATAACTCCGGCGCTTGGGCCGGAAAGCGCTGTTTGAACCGGCGTTTGTATAGTAGATGATATTGACATTACCCCTCCGTTTGATTGGGTGATGTATGGCTCTACAGTCACGCCGACGTCCTTGATTCTCTGCCTCAAATTATGTATATACATCTTCATACGGGGACCTAGATAAGAGTTGATAACCGTCGTGCTCAATCGTTCGAATTCTCTGAACTCGGGAAGGATAGTAGAAGAAACGGAATAATATACCTCCGGCCATACTTCCTTTATACATTCTTCTACAGCTTTTTCGTTACTGGCGTTTAGAAAAGAGAAAAGAAAACATACAGCCAACGACTCGACGCCCTGCTCCTTAAGACCTTGCAGGACGGCACGTACTTCATCGCGGTTTATTTCTTTAATGATGCGGCCTTTCGCCGTCACTCGCTCGCCGGCTTCCTTTCTCAACGACCTCCTCACCAATGTTTCAGGCTTGTCTTCCATAATATTGTATAGCGATGGGCGGGTCTGGCGCCCGATCTCTAAGAGGTCGCGGAATCCCTTCGTAGTTATAAGTGCAGTTTTCGCCCCTTTTCTTTCTATTATCATATTTGTGGCAACGGTTGTACCGTGTCCAAAATATTCGATTTCTTTTACAGGGACGCCGTAAAGCTCAAGTGTTTCCTTCGCCCCGTTCGCTATTGCAAGAGACTGGTCCTGTAGTGTTGACGAAAGTTTATAAGTATAGTATTTGCCGTTTTCAGAATTTAGCAGCGTGACGTCAGTGAATGTACCTCCAACATCTATACCTATCCTGTACATGGCTTTCAGCGCTCCTTTTTATAGAATTACAGCCAAAGCTGTTGTGTCTGCTGAGTGGCTCGTCATGAACTTTTTAGAACAAATAAAGTATATACTACTACAATTGTATTTGTCAATAAGTGGTATTATGATTTTTTAACTCAATTTAAAATTATTCCTCCCTTATTTTTATATAAAAAGTATTTGATACAAAAAATGTATTGTGATATACTTTACTACGCTGAGTTTGAGTTTGATCGTCATTTTCTTTTTAGGCTAAGAGCGCTGAGTCTACACAGGCGCAAAAGGCTGTTTAATGGCTGTCTATGGAAAATGGGGGGCAATTCTATGGAAAGAAAAATAAAGAATTATGATGCACTCATTCGTTCCGGCGATGTTTCTTCCAGAAAAATTGTATTGGATATAGCTGAATATACTTTAAAACGTCTCGACTCTTACGAACGAATGAAATCGATGATGAGGATGGAAGGTTCGAAGCTAGTTATAGGCACACGTACATGGGATCTTGCTGAAAAGCGGAATATATATTTTATCGGCGCAGGTAAAGCATGCAACGCCATGGCCAAGGCGGTCGACGAGGTCGTTGACGGGTATCTTACTGATGGCATAGCCGTTGTAAAAATACATGAGCCGTCCGATTTTTTTAAGAAGATCCGTATCCGTGTTGGAGGACATCCCATCCCAAACCAAGCCGGATTTGAGGCGTGTAAAGAGATTTTTGAGCTGGTCGACGGCGCATCGAGCAACGATTTATTTATATGTGCCATGAGCGGAGGATCGTCAGCACTGATGAGTTGTCCTGTTGAAGGATTGACTTTGCAGGACGAGATAGATACTACCAACGTACTGCTTAAGTCCGGAGCAGGAATATCAGAGATAAATTCAGTTCGCAGACACATTTCACGCATGAACGGAGGACGTCTCGCACAAAGAATAGCAGAAAAAGGTGCGGAGCTTATAGGCTTTAATATCAGCGACGCAGTGTCGCGCCCTCCGACAGGTGATATATCTGTGCCATGTCCAGATTTTACAGCAACGCCAATAGGTCCTGATCCTACAACGCTTGCAGACGCCGTCTACGTGATAAGGAAGTACGGACTTGAGAAAAAGATTCCCCCGAACGTGCTCGCATACCTCTTGTCATGTGCACCTGAGGGAGAAACGCCGAAAGGCTTCCCACAAAATACTTACTACCAGATTAACACATTGCCGGATTCTTGTGTTTACGCTATGGAGGCTGCAAAGAGGATGGGGCTGGACGCATTTGTATTGAGCACGTCCATCGAAAGCGAGGCGAAGGAGGTTGGTTCCATGATGGCCTCAATCGCTCGCGAGATTCAAGAATACAGCCGACCATTCCCTGCTCCATGTGTAGTAATCAGTGCGGGTGAAGCTGTCACCACAATCTTGGACGACAACGGAATAAAAGGGCATGGCGGTCCGTCGCAGGAAATGACGCTAGGATTTGCTACGACAACATGCATGGCCAATGGGTCTTGCCTTCTGTCAATTGATACCGAAGGGACGGACGGCACGACAACCGCCGCCGGTGGAATAACGGATTCTCATACAAAAGAAATGATAGAGGCGGCGGGAATGGATCCTTATGCGGCTTTACGTGGACACGCTAGCTTTGAGGCGCTCTCAGCGGCGGAGGCAACCGTAGTTACAGGTAATACCGGAACCAATATATGCGACCTCAATATACTTTATGTTCCTGCCAAAAACTTATAAGAGATATATGAGAGGGTGGTAAACCTTGAATACGGACAGACAGATAAAAACTATAAAGGCGCGCCAAATTCTTGATTGTAAAGCAAGACGACTGGCGGCGATATTGGCAGGGGCTCAGCTCCGACAGGGACCTCTGTCGGTATGCACGAGTCGTATATAATACGCGACGGCGTGGAGGGTGAATATGCCGGTATGGGGGTCCACAGGGCCGCACGCATCGTAGAAGACATTATCGCTCCACAACTTATCGGCATGGATGTGTGCGACCAGCAGGCGATTGATGAAACGATGCTTGCTCTTGACGGTACCCCCAATAAGAGCAATCTCGGCGGAAATTCGATCTACAGCGTCTCTATTGCATGCCTGCGAGCCGCAGCTGCTGCAAACCACGTTCCAGTCTACAGGTATGTCGCAGGCACTACTATAAAGCAAATCCCACTTCCTACATTCAATGTAGTAAACGGCGGTCGATATAAGCATCTAACACAGTCGTTTAACGAATTTATGATAGCGCCGTATAAAGCCGAGAACATTGAGGAAGCCGTCCTGATAGCCGTTTCAGTATACCAGCGCCTAGAATCGGTGATCACCCGATACCTAAAGGGAGAGAGCCCTTCGCTGGGTGGCTCCTATGGATGGGCTGCTCCCAGCGACGACCCATACGAGGTATTAGCTCTTATATGCGAAGCTGTGGATTTATGCGGCTACTCCGATAAGGTCGCATATTGCTTAGACTGCGCGTCGAGCGAAATGTACGATAAGAGTAACGACACGTATGAATTGAAAGGCAAAAGGGTGAAGGCCGATGATATTATAGAAGAAGTCTCGATGCTGAGTGAAAAATTCAACCTTATTTTCGTTGAAGATATTCTCGACGAAAACGACTGGAACGGCTTTGCGCGTGCGCATAGGCATCTTCACAGGACGAATATAATCGGCGACGATTTCATCGTTACAAATGTAGAACGTCTAAAGAGGGCATACGAAGCGAATTCAATCGATGGGTTTATATTGAAACCAAATCAGGTCGGTACTATTACAAAGGCTTTGTGCGCCTACAGATTTGCCGCCGAACATGGACTTTTGGCGATTCCCTCCGGGCGTTCCGGCGGAACAGTTGGAGATATCATAGCCGACCTTTCAATTGGGCTGTCTTCCGAAATTTCAAAAAACGGCGCTCCGAAATCAGGAGAGCGTCTTGACAAGATAAACGCCTTGTTGCGCGCAAGCAGTGAGAATCCTGGATGTACTTTCTGCGATTTCAGCGGCATAGTCAAATTCTAAGACGGCCATGAATGTTCGCCGCCGCTCCATCTCATACGAGAGGAACGACGGCGCTGGCTTTTTGCCGTATTTTAGAGAATATGCTTATTATTCACCGGGCGATGTACGCAGTCTTGCGTTATCATTTATAATAGACGGAGAAGAAATACAACGCAGGGGAAAGTGTTTGGATGAGTGATTTTTTTGAAAACATCAGAAAATTATACGCAGGCTTGACGAATACGCAAAAACAAGTTGCGGATTTTATACTTGATCATCCGGACGCCGTAGCGTTCAAACGCCTTGAAGAGCTCTCAATGATGATAGGTGTCAGCACTACTTCCGTCATACGTTTTGCTCGTTCCGTAGGATACAAAGGTTACACCGATATGCAGCAGGACATGCAGCAGAGTATTGTCGGCAAGGCCAGCCTGCCGGACCGCCTTATCGATGCAGTGAAGTCCACCAAGCAGGACAAGCTCCTGATAGACGCTTTTCAGCGGGATATAGACAATATTACCGCTACGCTGCATCTGCTGTCAGAATATGACCTAGCTCGCACAGTCTCGGGGATCATTGCGGCACAGAATATTTATGTTCTTGGCACAAGGGGAAATTTTTCAGTAGCACATTATCTTGGCTACCGCTTGGGACAGATAAAACGCGGGGTGCGTCTGGTATCAGGGCTGGGAATGGATTATCCCGAAGAGATTTCAAGCGTAAAACGCGGCGATCTGTGTATTGCATTTCTAACCCCGCGTTATTCACGCATGACGGCTAATCTGGTAGCGTGGATGAAACAAAGAGGCGTGACGATAGTATTGTTCACCAAAGAAGGCAGCTGTGAAATTAGCCCGTACGGAGATGTAATTCTTCAATGCAGGACAGATGGCATTTCTTATAAGAGCTCGCTGATTGCACTTTTTGCCGTTTGTAATTATATTTTAGCGGCAGTGGCTCTGCAAAGTCATGACGAAGCCATGGAAATGCTTGCGCAGACGGAGGAGTTGCTTGGACAAGGCTTTTTCCTGGGATTATAGACCTTCTTTTTATAAGTAGCTGTTTTGTTACGCTGCTAAGCTGATCCTCTTGGCCCGAGAAAATATCACTATCTTTCTTCATGTGCGACATCACCTACGGCAGAGCCGATAGTAATTTCCCCCGCCGGAGGTGATCCGCGGCAGCCCTGCGGGCCGACGCGACGCCTGCTTTATCTTTTGCGGTGATGCCGGTATACGCCTTTTGCGGCGTCGCTGCCTCTCTCATCAATATCGCCCCGCCGTTGTGTATGACATAGACGACTCCTCCGCAGTCTCCCTTACTTTTAGAGTACGTCTTGGAACGAAGAGGACGCTGTCCGCCTCTTCGGGCGTGGATAGATGTCCGTTGCATGATTAGGCGAACGAAAAAATAGTACGGCGGCCGCTGTAAACGGACAACGGCAGGCCATATCGAAGGATCCCCTGCTTTTGGCGCTCTCTGTCGATCCAAACAGTCATGCACTCTCAGTAAAGAAAGCACCGGCAACGCTGCCTGCGGCATCGTCTATATAGGCGTGCAGAGCGGCGGAATCGCGGCCGCTCTCTAAACCACCGTTGCTCGCCTGTGTCAGTCTGCCGCGTGATACCGGCAGAGGCCTTTCTTGGATGTGGACGGTACGGTTTAGGCTTGTTCTCCGCCGCTTTAAGCCCGCGCCGCAGAAGAACGGTCCACCGATATGCCATCTATTTTGTTCAGCCGCTCTGTAAAGTGAGAGAAATTGTGGCAATAGTAATAGTTGAGGCGGGAGGCCGGGGGATGTTCCCCGGCCTCCCGCCTGATTTTAGTGTGATAAGTGGGGCTTAGAAATTTCCGATGCTGGCGACCATTACCGCTTTGATGGTGTGCATGCGGTTTTCGGCTTCGTCAAACTGTCTCGCGTGGCGTGACTCGAAGACGTCTTCCGTGACTTCGTTGCCTTTTACCGCAGGGAGGCAGTGCAGGAAGATCACGTCGTCGTTTTCTGTGGCGGCGATCAGCTCTTTGTTTACCTGGTAGGGTTTCAGCATCAATTTGCGCTCGGCGGCCTTGGCCTCTTCGCCCATCGACGCCCAAACGTCGGTGTAGATGGCGTCGGCGCCTTTGACGGCGGCTTTGGGGTCGTCGGTTACGGTGATCGTCGCGCCTGATTCGCAGTCTTTCGCGATCTGTTCACACTCGGCGACGAGGGCGGGATCGGGGAAGAGTTCCTTCGGCGAGCCGATGACAAAATGCATGCCCATCTTCGCGGCGCCGATCATCAGCGAGTTGGCGACGTTGTTGCGGCCGTCGCCGACGTAGACGAGTCTGATGCCCTTGAGGCGGCCGAAGTTCTCACGAATGGTGAGGAAGTCGGCGAGTACCTGCGTCGGGTGGTAGTCGTCGGTGAGACCGTTCCACACGGGGACGCCGGCGTACTTCGCGAGGTCTTCCACGACCTGCTGGCTGAATCCGCGGAATTCGATGCCGTCGAACATGCGGCCAAGGACGCGCGCAGTGTCGGCGACGTCTTCTTTATGACCGAGCTGGATGTCGTTTTTCCCCAGATATTCGGGGTGTCCGCCCTCGTCGATGGCGGCGACGGTGAAGGCGCAGCGGGTGCGGGTCGAGGGTTTTTCAAAGATGAGCGCGACGTTTTTGCGCTCAAGAAGGTTGCCCTTTATTCCGGCGCGTTTCTTGTTTTTAAGATCCGTCGCGAGATCGAGGAGATAGTTGATCTCTTCGGGCGTATGGTGCTTGAGAGAGATGAGGTGACGGTTGCGAAGATTCACAGGCATAGATAATTGCTCCCTTCAGATTTGATATTTCGTATTATTTCTGGCATGTATATTACTGCCTTTTTAGAGATTTATAAATAATTTTTATTAAAAATTTTAATATCAACTACGTTTTATAATCTTACAAGGGCAGTCTGTTGAGAGGCATCGACATGCAGCGCGGGCCGCCGCGTCCCCTGCCGAGCTCCGGGCCTTCAAGTTCGACGACCTCGATGCCGTTGTCTTCCAGTATCTTTGTCGAGTTGATGTTGCGGTTGTAGGTGACGACCTTTCCGGGAGCGACGGCGAGGGTGTTGCAGCCGTCGTGCCACTGTTCGCGCGCCATCTCCGCTTTGTCGCGCGCCGTCATCTTGATCAGCCTCAGTTTGTCGTAGCCCAGGGTCTTCGCGACCGCGCGCTGCCATTCTTCCTGCTGTTCGAGGCCGATCAGGCGTCCATCTTCGCTGTAATCAAGCTGCCATACTTTGAGTGACTCGAGGATCGGCGGATAGATGCAGAAGGCGTCCCTGTCCACCATCGTAAAGACGGTGTCAAGATGCATGCAGTAACGCTCTTTAGGGATCTCGAAGGCGAAGACGCGTTTTATCGGCGTGCGGGAGGCAAGGTTGCGTCCTATCCGCTGGACGGTGGTCGGTGCGGTGCGCTGTGAAACGCCGATGGCCACCGCTTCGCGGGAGATGACGAGCAGGTCCCCCCCCTCGACTTTCTGCGGCCATACTTCGTCCGGGGCGTCGCCGAATAGTATTTGCATTCCATGGAATCGCGGGTGGTGGTTTGTGATGTATTTCCAGTAGAGAGGTTCGATGCGGCGCGCCTCATAGGTCATCTGTCCGATGACAATGCCGTTTGCAACTGTGATTGCCGGGTCTCTTTGGAAGTAAAGGTTTGGGATGGGATGGATTATAAAATCGCTGCCGTTTTCTACGGATGAAACTAGGCTTAGTCTGCACTTGCAGATTTCTCCGACCTCTTTTTTGGTATAGCCTTCGATAAGATGATCCGCCAGGTCTTTCGACGGTATGTTCATCAGCTCTGTTATGAAGGCCTCGGAAAGTCGTCGGTCAAGGCATTCAAACCTGAATACATCCTTGACTAGCTGCTCTCGTATGGGAGCGGATTCCATTACCTGCGCAAGGCATTCGTTGAAATAGAGTACCTCGGCGCCCTCTTTTCTGAGTATCTCCGCGAAGTTGTCGTGCTCTTTCTGCGCCTGTGCAAGCCAGAGAAGATCGTCGAAGAGAAGCTCGTCCATGTTTTCGATGGTGAGTCTGTCGATCTCTTTTCCAGGCCGGTGGAGCATCACCTGTCGCAGAGGACCTGTCTCGGAGAATACACTAAAATGGCTTTTCTGGTTCATTTTTTACACCTCCTAAGTTCTTTTTAAAACTTACTCAACAAAATTTTTCCGCGCTAAGAAGGTAAAAAATTTTGAAATACCAACACTACTCCATTATCTTATATTTTTATTCGAGATTCGTCAATATATTTTTTCACAATTACATTAAACTTTATCTTTAACTAAGTTTAGTTAATCACTATCTCTCTACGAATAATTTTTTCAAAATCCTTCATTTCTCCCTGGCAGACAAAGGTCCCTTTTTTAAAGACGATAAAGCCGTTGGGGCTTCCGGCGATGCCGAAGTCGGCGCCCGAGGCCTCTTTAGGGCCGTTCACCTCGCAGCCCATGACGGCTATGGTCATGCCGCTGTTTGCCGCAGGCGGTATGATGGCGCGGAGTTTTTTCACCAGTTCGGCAACCTCTATGCGCCGGCGTCCGCAGGTGGGACAGCTGACAAGCTGCCAGCCCCGGCTGCGCAGACCTATGGCCTGCAGGATGTTATAGCCCGTCTTTACCTCTTCAACGCCGGGCGCGGTGAGGCTGACGCGGATGGTGTCGCCGAACCCCTGCGCGAGCATCAGCCCGATGCCCACGGCGCCTTTGACAACCCCGGAGTTGCCGCATCCCGCTTCGGTGATGCCGATGTGGAGCGGATATGGATGTCTGGCCGCGAGGATCGCGTTGGCGCGCACCGTCTCCCCCACCGAGGATGATTTTGCCGAGATGATTATCTCGGTGAATTTGTTTTCCGTAAGCAGTTTGAGCTGTTCTTCAACGGCGAAAACGAGCGCCGCTCCCCTGTCGCCTCCCGTCTTTTCGAGCTGCGCGTTGTTTAGAGAGCCTCCGTTGGCTCCGATACGGATGACCGCGCCGCAGTCTTTCGCGGCGGCTATGACTTTCGCAAGTCCGGCGGTTCCGCTCATGTTTCCTGGGTTTATTCTGATCGCCCGACAGCCTGATTCTAGAGCCGCGAGGGCGAGCCGGTGGTCGAAGTGGATGTCCGCCATGAGCGGCAGGGCGCTTTTTTTGATGAGCGCGGAGAAGGGGGCGGCAAGCGATTCGTCGGGCAGCGCCACTCTCGCAAGCTCGCAGCCCGCGGCGGCGAGCGCCGCCGTCTCCGCCGCGCAGCCCTCAACGTCGGTGAGGCGCGTCTTCAGCATGCTTTCGACGCGCACCGGCGCGCCGCCTCCGATCTTCAAGCCTTCTATGGATACGCATTTTTTGCTGCCCATGGCGACTCAGCTCCTATTGTATAAGTCTGTATACGTCTTTGCCGGTGACGATGAAGATCAACGCGAGCAGGATGATGAATCCCGCGTAGTGTATCATCGTCTCCACCCTCTCAGGGACTTTTCGGCGCGTCACCAGCTCGATGAAGATGAAGATTATCCTCCCTCCGTCCAGCGCCGGGAATGGCAGAAGGTTCAGCAGGCCGAGGTTAAGGTTTATCACACCGAGAAATGCGATAAAGGTCCACAGGCCTTCGCGGAAGGCATCCCCCGCCATCGTCGCGATTCCCACTGGGCCCGTAACGTCCGCCTTTATCTGCCCGGTGAGGGCCATCCAGAGGCCGCTCAATATCTCTGCGCTCATTTTCCACGAATAGGTGAAGGCGGTCCCCAGAGCCTTGAAGAGCGGGTATTTTTCATGCGAGGGCTGTACGCCGAGCAGGCGGCCGCCGGCCTCTTTGTCGAAGGGGATCTCTATCGTATAGCTTTTTTCTACACCGCCGCGTTCGACGGTGATGTTGAAACGGTCGCCGCGCTTGTCTTTATCCTGGATGTTCTTTCTGATATCGGCCCAGCTTTTGAGTTCTTTGCCGTCGATGCTCTTGACGATGTCTCCGGTCTTGAGTCCGGCGCTGTACGCGGGAGTGTTTTCCATGATATTTCCCAGCTTCGGGGTCTCCATGTTATAAACGCCGTAGCCGCAGAGGTAGGCCGCGGTCAGTATCCAGGCGAGGGCGATGTTCACCGCGGCCCCCGCGCCGATGATCAGGATGCGCTCCCAGGGTTTTTTATTGGCCAGCGAGCGTTTGGGGTCGTAACCTTCCGGTTTTTCCGCCTCTTCTTCTTCGGCCTCCTCGCCCTCAAGCTTGACGAAGCCGCCAATGGGAAAGGCGCGGAAGGAGTACTGGGTCTCCCCCTTTTTCCGGCTCCAGATTACCGGCCCCATGCCGAATGAGTATTCGTGTATCATGACGTCGCGGAAGCGGGCCGCCCAGTAGTGGCCGCCCTCATGCGACATCACGCATATCCCAATTACGATCAGAAACGAAATGATACTTATCAACTATCTGTTCCTCCGGTTTTTACATATCTTGTCCGCCATCTTTTCGCCCTCGCTGACGAGGGCGGCCGCCTCCTCAAGAGCCTGCGGCGCTTTTCCGTCGTAGCTATCGAAAACCGCCGAGATAACCTCCGCGATGGCCCGGTAGGAAATCTCACGGTTGAGAAAATGTTTTACCGCGCTTTCGTCGGCTCCGACAAGCAGCGCCGGATAGGCGCCCCCGAGCCGCCCCGCCTCGCGCGCAAGCGCAAAGCAGGGAAATAGCTTTTCATCTATCTCGTGAAAGCTGAGATCCCACGCCGCCGGTTCGACGGGCGGCAGTCCGCTCTCCGCGAGCGGCAGCCGCCTAGGCCAGGCGATGGCCGCCGCCGCCGGCAGTCTCATGTCCGCCGGCGAAAGCAGCAGCTTTACCGTGCCGTCAATGAACTCCGCCATCCCATGCACCTGCGAGCGGGGATGGATGAGCGCGCCGACCCTTGCGGCCGGCAGATCGAAGAGCTGCATCGCCTCGATGCATTCGATGCCCTTGTTCATCAGGGTGGCGCTGTCTATCGTGATTTTCGGCCCCATTTTCCAGACCGGATGGTCAAGCGCCGCCTCCGGCGTCACCTTTTCCATCTCCTCGGCGCTGTAATTTCTGAACGGCCCTCCCGAGGCCGTCAGCCATATGCGCGAGATCTCCTCTTTAGGCGCGTCGCGCAGACACTGCCAGACGGCGCTGTGTTCGCTGTCCACGGGACGAAGCTGCCCTGCCCGCTGCACGAGAGGCATTACCCACGGCCCCGCTACGACGATGCTCTCTTTATTGGCGAGAGAGACGTCAATGCCGCGCGTCAGGGCCTTTTGCAGCGCCTCGACGGCGGTCACGCCCGACGAGGCGAATACCGCGTGATCGACGTCAGGGTCCTCCAC
>CAKSWL010000002.1 GCA_934511335.1 uncultured Cloacibacillus sp.
CTGTGCAGAGTGAAATTGTCAAGATTCTTGACAATTTCACGGAGCTTACAGCGGAGCTTACAGCGGAGCTTACAGCGAGAAAGAAACAGTATGGGTACTATAGGAACAAATTGTTGTCTTTTGAAAACGAAAATCCCATGCAGGCACTTGGTGACGTGTGTGATGTTGTAGCAGGCGGAACTCCATCAAAAAAGAATAGCGATTACTGGAATGGTGGGACAATCAAATGGTTAGGATCAACTGTCTGCCAGAATCAAAAGACTGTAGATGGTGTAACAGATTATATCACTGAGCAAGGCTTGGCGGAATCATCTGCCAAGATCATGAAGGCAGGTTCAACATTGATTGCTCTGGTAGGAGCCACAATTGGCAAAATTGCTTATTTGCCATTTGAGGCGGCTATCAACCAAAACATTGCAGGCATCTATCCAAAAGACACGGCGATGTTAGATCCATCGTATGTATACTACACTTGCACAACACTATATCCTAAGTTCCTTGCATTAACACAAGGGTCAAAACTCGCAATGGCAAATATATCCTTCGTACGCAGTCTGCAGATTCCTGTTCCATCACTTCAGTTTCAGAAGCGTCTTGTTGAAGTCCTCGACAACTTCGATGCTATCTGTTCTGACTTAAATATCGGTCTGCCCGCCGAGATTGAAGCACGCAAAAAGCAATATGAATTCTACCGGGACAAACTTTTGTCATTCAAGGGGGAGGGTAAATATGAAAATAAAAGGTTGTGAATTAAAAAATGAGACAGTACTGGAAATAGGGAGATTTGCAATTCTCTGGAATTGCTTTGAAAGTGAGTGGTGTAATAATAAATGCAATCCTCGTGTCATTAAAAAAATAGCCGATTCGATTCAATTAGACGGGAGCAAACAAGCAAATCTTGCAACCGTTTTGAATAAACGGCGAAGCTGGTTTGGCCAACTTAGGTCGGATTATGTCAGAAAATCACTGCATCCCGACAACGCAAGAAATTCTTCCGAAGACGATATGGCTATTATGTGCAGATTCTTAGAGCAGAACGGCGATGATCTGGCTTGCGGCTGCCTTTTGGTTATTCATAGAATACGAAATAATCTGATGCACGGATTGAAATTGTTATGCCAGCTTGATGACCAGATAGAGCTTTTCCGTGCAGCAAATGAAGTTTTGGAAAGCATCAGGTGAAACGAATGAGCTATTTCAACATTGTTGCTCAAAGCAACGAAAGCACCGTGGTCGCTGAATACACGCCGGAAAGCTCCCGTTCCGACAGCTTTCAGAGCGAAGCGGCTCTTGAAAAAGAGTTCATCCGGCTGCTGACCACGCAAGGGTACGGGTACCTTACCATTCATGACGAAAACAGTCTGATCACCAACCTCAGGCGGCAGCTTTCGCTTTTGAACGGCTATACCTTCACCGACAGCGAATGGAAGCGCTTCTTCACGGAAACGCTTGCCAACGCCAACGAGTACATCGTTGAAAAGAGCCGTACCATTCAGACCGACTATGTAAAGGTGCTCCGCAGGGATGACGGCAGCAGCAAGAATATTCAGCTTATAGATAAAAAGAATATTCACAACAACCGCTTGCAGGTTATCAATCAGTATGAGGAATCTGAGGGCAAGCACGACACACGCTATGATGTGACCATTTTGGTGAACGGTCTGCCGCTGATTCATGTGGAGCTGAAGCGCCGCGGCGTTGCCATCCGCGAGGCCTTCAATCAAATCAAACGATATCAGCGGGACAGCTTTTGGGCGGCAAGCGGCTTGTACGAGTATGTGCAGATTTTCATCATCTCCAACGGAACCCATACCAAGTATTATTCCAACACCACCCGAAACAGCCATATCAAAGAGATGGGCGAATCTGCAAAGCAAAAATCGACCTGCCTGCCGGCAGACAGGAGAAAAACCAGCAACAGCTTTGAGTTTACCTCCTTCTGGGCGGACGGCAACAACAAGGTCATTGCAGACCTGATTGACTTTACTAAAACCTTCCTCGCCAAGCACACCATTCTGAATGTGCTGACGAAGTATTGCGTGTTCACCACGGAAGAAATCCTGATGGTCATGCGTCCCTATCAGATTGCGGCGACCGAGCGCATCTTAAACCGCATCGAAGTCTCAACCAACTACAAAAAGACCGGAACGATTGACGCGGGCGGCTATATCTGGCATACCACGGGAAGCGGAAAAACGCTGACCTCTTTCAAGACGGCGCAGCTTGCGTCCGCGCTCCCCTATGTGGATAAGGTACTGTTCGTGGTCGATAGAAAAGATCTCGACTATCAGACCATGAAGGAGTATGACCGCTTTGAAAAAGGCTCCGCCAACAGCAACGCTTCCACAAGGATATTGCAGCGGCAGCTTGAGGACAGGGACGAAAATGGGGCTTTTCACGAGTACAAAATCATCATTACCACGATTCAGAAGCTGGACAACTTCGTGACTAAGAACAAGGGACATGAGGTGTTCACCAAGCATTGCGTCATCATCTTCGACGAGTGCCACAGAAGCCAGTTTGGAGATATGCACGCGAAAATCGTCAAGGCGTTCAGAAATTACCACCTGTTCGGCTTTACCGGCACGCCGATTTTTGCAGCCAACGCCGCCAAGGGCAAGCACCTGTCGATGCTGACCACGCCGCAGACCTTCGGCGTCCAGCTCCACACCTACACGATTGTGGATGCGATCAGTGACGGCAACGTTCTCCCGTTCCGTATCGACTATGTGAACACGGTCAAAGAAAAAGAGGACATCAAGGACAAGGATGTGTCCGCCATCGACGCGGAAAAAGCTATGGGCGCGCCGGAGCGTATTCGGGAAATCGTCAAATACATGCTGGAACACTTCGACCAGAAAACCAAACGCAACAGCTTTTACTCCCTGAAGGGCAAGCGCATGGCAGGCTTCAACGCCATCTTTGCAGTCAGCTCCATTCCCATGGCGATGAAGTATTATACGGAGTTCAAGAAGCAGCTTGCCGAGAACCATCGCCAATTTGCAGTCGCCACGATTTTCAGCTACGCCGCAAACGAGGACGACCCCGAAGATGTTCTGCAAGAGGAAGGCTTCGATACCGACGCTCTCGATAAGACCTCCCGCGATTTTCTTGAAAGCGCGATCCAAGACTACAACGCGGCGTTCAACACCAACTTCGACACGTCCTCCGATAAATTCCAGAACTACTACAAGGATTTGTCCATGCGCGTGAAGAACCGGGAAGTGGACTTGCTGATCGTTGTGAATATGTTCCTCACGGGATTTGACGCGACAACCCTCAATACCCTGTGGGTGGACAAGAACCTCAGAATGCACGGACTGATACAAGCCTATTCCAGAACCAACCGCATCCTGAACTCCGTTAAGACCTACGGCAATATCGTCTGCTTCCGTGATTTGCAGAAGGCGACGGACGACGCAATCGCCCTCTTTGGCGATAAGAACGCAAGCGGCATCGTGCTTCTCAAGAGCTTCAATGACTACTGGAACGGCTACTGTGATAACGATGGAAAGCACCAGCCGGGCTACATTGAGCTGCTTGAAAAGCTGGAAACCGAATATCCTCTGGGCAGCCAGATCGTCGGCGAACAGGCGGAGAAGGATTTTATCAAGCTGTTCGGCGCTATCCTCAGTATGAGAAACATTCTTTCGTCCTTCGACCAGTTTGCGGAAATGGACAGCGTCGCCGCAAGGGATTTGCAGAATTACCAGAGCGTCTACCTTGACCTCTACGACAAGTACCGCAGAAAGGGCGATGGAGAAAAGGAAGATATTACGGACGATATCGAGTTTGAAATCGAGCTTATCAAGCAGGTGGAGATCAATATCGACTACATACTGATATTGGTCGAGAAGTACCATGACGGCAACTGCGAGGATAAGGAAATCCTTACTTCCATCCGCAAGGCGGTCGACGCAAGTATGCAGCTCCGCAGCAAGAAAGAGCTTATCGAAGCCTTCATCAGCCAAGTCAATGTCGATACGCAGGTTACCGACGATTGGCGCAGATTTGTTCTGGAGCGGGAAGAAAACGACCTGGCTGAAATCATTACGACCGAAAAGCTCAAAGAGGACGAAACCCGCAAGTTTGTCGCCAATGCGTTCCGCGACGGAGCATTGAAGACCGCGGGGACGGAGATTGACAAGCTCATGCCTCCCTTATCACGCTTCGGCGGTGCCGGCAGAGCTAAGAAGAAGCAGGGCGTCATAAAAAAGCTGAAAGCGTTCTTTGAAAAATACTTCGGGCTTGGCATTGCGGAACTCAGAGCAGAGGAAGAGAGGCCGACAGAGAAAAAGGGGGATTAAAATAGTCACAGGCAGGTGATGGCTTGCTATCAGCAAATTTGGATAATAATCAGAGAAGTAGAACGAAAACTCAGGGAGGTTTCGGCTCGAACGTTGGAGAAATTACGAGAAATGAGTCCGGAAATTACAAGCAGTCTGAACCCGGTCATACCACCGTCTACAGGTCTAAAGTGGACGGATGTATTCAAGGAGCGGAGAAAGCAAAAAACAAAGCATCCGGGGCCCGGTTGGAGAGCCGAGCTTCCGGATGCTTATTTAGTTTAATGCGCCGCTTTGAGCTCTGGCAGGGAGAAACCTTCGACAAGCTCCTTTATAAGGTCCTTTACCTTAAGGATCGATTTGACCTGCGCGACGTTGCTGCCGCAGAAGAAGAGGCCGTTTTCCCAGTCCCCCCTGTAGGCGCTTACGAGGGCGTCGGCGATGCAGAAGGTCTCGTGCTGGAGGCGGCAGATGCAGTGTGAGAGGCATCCGGCGCGGCAGCCCACCTTTTCCAGCGCGCCAGCGAAGTACCTTTCAATGAGCGGGCTCATGATCGCGCGCCCCGGAAGCCCGCAGGGGCTTTTGATCAGCACCACGTCCTCATCCCCGGCGTCAATGTAGGCCTGCTTGAAACGATCGGAGGCGTCGCCCTCTTCGGTGGCGGCGAACCTGGTCCCCATCTGTACGCCGCTTGCTCCCATGCCGATGGCGTCTCTGATGTCCCCTCCGTCCCAGATGCCGCCCGCCGAGATTACGGGAATGTTGTGGCCGAGCTCTTTTAAATATTTCACAAGCGCGGGGACGACCTCTTTTAGCGAGAGTTTTCTATCCATCGCCTGTTCCTGGTCGCGGGCGCCCAGATGGCCCCCTGCGGTATTAGGCGTTTCGACGACGAAGGCGTCGGGCAGTCTGTTGTAATGTTTGAGCCAGCGGTTGAGTATGAGGCCCGCGGCTTTGACGCTGCTGACGATGGGCACGAGCGCCGTGTCGGGATAGCCTTCCGTCAGCTGCGGCAGCTTAAGCGGCAGCCCCGCGCCGGAGATGATCATATCCGCCCCCGCTTCGCAGGAGGTGCGCACGAGCTGGTCATAGTCGCTGAGCGCGCACATGCAGTTCACGGCGATGACGCCGCCGTTCGCCGTTTCTTTTGCCTCTTTTATGTACCGAGATAATATTTTATGGTTCTGCTCGTCGATTTTTTTGCCGCCGGAATTCATGTCGAAGTCGGGAGACGAAGCGGCGAGCCCCACGGAGGCGATGGTGCCCACGCCTCCGGCGGCGGCCACGGCGCCCGCGAGCCGGGGGCCGGAGACCATGATTCCCATACCGCCCTGTATGATAGGGAACTGTGGGTGGTGTTTCCCAATAGTTAATGAAGGTAATTCTGTTTTTTTATTTGTCATTTTAAATTCCTTTCAAATATTTGTTTAAAATATTCTATCCATTAATTAAATAATGGAATTATGTATATACTATTCCATAAAACTCGCTTTGGCAAGTCCCTTTTATAAAATTGACAGGGGAAGAAAGAGTAAGTTTATATAACAAAAAGCTTACACATGGTTGACGTAAAATCTTTTTTTAAATATAGTATATTATAAGTTTAATAAAAGAGGAAGATGTTACATGAGTGAGATGTCCGAGCGTTCTATAGGGCTTTGCGATTGTAATAATTTTTTTGTCTCCTGTGAGCGGCGTGAAAATCCCGCGCTCAATTCCCGTCCCGTCGTCGTCCTGAGCGGCAATGACGGATGTGTGGTGGCGCGTTCAAACGAAGTGAAGGCGATGGGGGTGCCGATGGGCGAACCATATTTCAAAGTCAGGGGGCAGCTCGCGCGCGCCGGCGTGGTCGTGCTCAGCGGACGCCTCTCTCTTTATAATAAAATCTCCGCCGAGGTGATGTCGCGCCTGGCGCACTTCAGCGACGTCATGGAGGTCTATTCGATCGATGAGGCCTTTATAAACCTCGCGATCGCCTCTATAAGGGACCCTGAGGCCTACTGCCGGGAACTGCGGGAGGATATCTGGCGGCATTGCGCCATCCCGGTATCCGTGGGGATATCCTCTACCAAGACGCTGGCCAAATTGGCGTCGCACTGTGCGAAGCATACTGGCGACGGCGTCTTCTGGCTCAAGCGGCGGCTCTATTCCGATCCCGCGTGGATGGCGCAGTTTGCGGCCGGCGATATCTGGGGGGTGGGGCGGCGAATGGCGAAGCGCCTCGACCTCTATCACCGGATCGTGACCGCCGCCGATTTCGCCGCGGCGGACGACCTGCTTCTTAAACGGAATTTCTCTGTGAACGCGCTTTATACGGCCTGGGAGCTGCGCGGCTATCCGGTGCACCCGCTCTCCCGCGGGCGGCGCGCGCCAAAGTCCATCCAGGTTTCCCGTTCTTTTGGCGAGGCGGTCTTCTCTTATGACGAGTTGTTGGAGGCGCTCTCTTATTTCACGCTCTGCGCCGCGCGTCAGCTGCGGACGGCGAAGCAGCGCGCTTCGCGCATGGGGATATATATAACGACGAGCCGTTTTCGCGAGGAAAATTTTTACGCGCGTGAAGACGAGCGTACTTTTCCATTTCCACGTTCGCTCGATTGCGATTTTTTGTCGGCGGCCAGGGAGATGCTTGCCGGCATATACAGTGAGGGCTGTGCCTATAAGAAGGCCGGAGTGGTGCTGTGTGATTTTACCGATGTAAGCTGCGGCGAGCAGCGGCTCCTGTTTGACGACGAGGGCCGTCCGGAGGCGCGCGACGGAAAGTTTCAGCAGGCGGCTACCGTCACCGACGCTCTGAACCGCGAATTTGGGCGTCTCGTCATCGGCTCCGCCGATAATTTCGGCGCGCCGGAGAAGAAATCCCGGTGGTATCCTCAGCGTGGACATGGCGTTGCCGCAAACGACTATCGCGACCGTCCGGCGCTGCCGATCGGCCCGTCCAGAAGGGTTAATTTTTAGAGGCCGCCGGTCCATGAAAAAAGACGCCTTTGAATATTCCTCAAAAGGCGTCTTTTTTCGTCTTTAAATGGCGGCTTCGTGCGCCGCCCGTTTTATCTTTAGAACTTCTGGAAGATCGAGGGCTTCGCGCCGCAGATGGGGCAGGGGCTGCTGGTCTCTCCCTTGTGGATGAATCCGCAGATGGGGCAGAGATAGTAGTCGGCGTCGGTGTTGCTCATATCGGCGAGCGCCTCTTTATAAAGCTTCGCATGTACCTTTTCGGCCTCGTTGGCGAAGTGGAAGATGCGGGCGGCCTCTTCGTTGCCTTCGGCTTTGGCCTGCTCGATCATCGGAGGATACATCTCTGAGAACTCGTAGGTCTCTCCGTCGATGCCGGCCTGAAGGTTTTCCGCGGTGGTGCCGACGCCGCCCTTGGCCCTGAACTCGGCGAAGGCGTGAATGGTTTCCGCCGCCGCGGCGGCGCGGAAGAGTTTCGCTACGCCGGCAAATCCGTCTTTCTCCGCCTGTTCGGCGAACATGAGATACTTACGGTTGGCCTGTGATTCCCCGGCGAAAGCGGTGGCGAAGTTTTCCTGTGTTTTTGACATGATTTGATTTCCTCCTTGAATTTTTTATGCCTTATTTTTTTGTTTCATCTCTAAAACCCGCTTGGTTATTTAAAACTGTTTTAGTTTAAGTCTTTTCTCTAATTTTGTCAAGTTTTAAAACAGCGGTTTTTCTAATAATCAACGCCGGCGCGCGCCTTGATCCCTTTACGGTAGGGGTGTTTTATCTCTTTGACTTCGCTGACGAGGTCGGCGATTTCAAGCAGCGATTTAGGGGCGTTTCTTCCCGTGAGCACGATCTCCGTCTTTTCCGGCTTTCGGCCTATCAGCGCCGCGACGAGGTCGGCGTCAAGCAGTCCGAAGTCTATCGCCACATTGACTTCGTCTAGTATCACGAGGTCATATTCGCCCGAAACGATGAACTTTTCCGCCTCTTTCAGCCCGCGCGCCGCTTCGGCGAAGTCTTCCGGGGTCTCGTCTCCGCGGAAAATGCACTTATCGCGCCCCGTGCGGACCAGCGTCACCCCCGGCAGGTATTTGACGGCGGCGAGCTCTCCGTAGCGCGCGCATCCCTTCATGAACTGCACGATCGCGACGTGCGCGCCGTGGCCGCAGGCGCGCAGCGCCAGCCCCAACGCCGCGGTGGTCTTTCCTTTGCCGTCTCCGGTGTATATCTCGATGAGTCCCTTTGAGCCAAACATCTTATCACGCACCTTCCTTTCTCATTGTCTCAATGGCAGCCGGTTATGCCATCAGTAGTTTGTGTGTCTCCTGATGAAATCCTCTATAAGTTTCGCGGAGATGCTGACGCCGCGGTAGTACTCCGGTATCTCTTCGGGGGCGAACCAGCGTACGTCGGTGACCTCGGCGGTATCGGGATGAATGTCCCCCGATTCCCATTCGGCTGTGAATCCGAGCATCAGCGAACGCGGAAAGGGCCATGGCTGACTCGCAAAGTATCTGATATTTTTGACGCGGATCTGTGATTCTTCGTAAACCTCTCGCGCGACGCACTCTTCAAGGTTCTCTCCCGGCTCGACGAAGCCGGCGAGCACGCTGTAACGCCCGGCGGGGAAATTGACGCCGTGTCCCAGCAATATTTTACCCTCTTTTTCAACGCAGACGATGATCGCGGGGGAAATTACGGGGTAAAACAGTTCGCCGCAGGCGGGACACGCCATCGCGCCCTCTCCGGGGTCGAAGAGGTTCACCGCGCCGCATCTGCCGCAATATTTGTGGAGCCGCTGCCAGTCCATGAAGTGAAAGGCCTTGCCGATGCGAAAAAACTGCTCCTCGCCGACCGCCGTCCAGCAGCCGCGCCGTTCGCAGGCGGTAAAGCCCTCCGGCAGCGCCGCGTCCGCCGCCAACTCGGCCCAGCCGTCTTTTTCTCGCTCCGTCTCGCGCCCGCAGTCTGCGCGGGCGCTTGTGTAATCCTCTTTATCGACGTAACCGCTGTTGAGAAAATATTGGCTGAGCCTTGCCGCCTCCGCCGCCTTCGGCAACGCGCCGTTTTCTTTGAGGATGATTTTTCCGTTTTGGAACATGTAGTAAAAAGACACCGCAAAGCCTTCCCCCATCTTAATATTAGCAGTTATATCATTATTCTACTGGACTTATGCCGAAAAGAACACTATCATTTATGAGGATCGTAGATTAAATATTTTTCTAACTGCCGCGGCCCTCTCTCCTTATATACACGCGGGGCGCCGGGAATATTTTTTCTGCGGATAAAAACTATCAGGAGGGCTTTGTCATGATCGAAAAGTTGGAGAACGTAACGGCGATAGCGAAAGCTAACGTATATTTTGACGGTAAAGTTGTCAGTCACACCGTTTATATGGAAAACGGCGACCGCAAGACACTCGGCCTCTTCCTCCCCGGCGAGTATGAGTTCGGAACGGGAGACGCGGAGATCATGGACCTCACCGACGGCGTCTGTCAGGTACTGCTTCCCGGTTCGGCAAAATGGCAGGAGCTGAAGGCGGGAGAGTCTTTCAATATCCCCGCGAACAGCAAGTTCGGCTTCCGCTGCTATGTGCCCGTACAGTATGTCTGCTCTTACATAAAGGCCTAAGAGGGAGGCTCGCTAAACGATAAAAGCCCCCGCGAGGGGGCTTGATTTTTGCGGTGCGTCCTGTCAGTCGGGAAATTTCGCGTCGGGCTTCAGCTCAAGGATCTTGTTCTTGATGTGGAGGAGCCGGCGGTCGTCCGGGGGGTGCGAATTGAAGCCGCTCGGCTGGGTGTTGTTGATCTTGGCAAGCTTGCTGATCGCGCTGTACATGCCGACGGGATCCTCTCCCGTTTTGACGGCTAGCGCCACGGAATAGTCGTCGGCTTCGATCTCCTGTTCGCGGCTCCATCCCGAGTTCACCAGATTCGCGCCGACATTGACGGCGGTGCTGGCCAGGTTGCCGCCCAGCAGCTGGCCGAGGATCGCCGCCGCTATCGAGAGCCCGGCGCCGCGCGAGGCGCTCTTGTGAAGATGGTTCAGCTTGACGTGGCCCGCCTCGTGGGCGAATACGGCGTAAAGCTCAGCCTCTGTGTCAAGTATCCCCAGCAGCCCCGTGGTGACCGTCACGGATTCTCCGTTCGTCACCCAGGCGTTGGGCGTCGCTTCATCTTTTATGTAAAAGGGCAGCGCGGTAAGCTCCGTCGGCTCCGCCACCTTGTTCCATATCCTCTTGGCCTCCGCGTGCGAAATGAGCGCCTCCGCCGGCGGCGGCGCAAAGAGGATGAACAACGCCAGCAGCGCAAGGACGGTCTTTGTTAACTTCATTCCTTCTCACCTTCCATCCGCAGATCGTGTTTTTTATATTATACTCAAGCCCGGCCCTAAATACAAAAAAGACGCAGACGACTGCGCCTTCAAATTTTTTGCGCTGACGCCGCTATACCCCAAAAGGCTGCCGCCATTTGCCCGCGAAGACGAAGTCATCCAGCGGCAGGCGTTCGCGCCGGTCAAGCTCTCGGTCGCGAAGCTCGCCCTCCAGCAGCTCCGGCTCTCCCACGTAGCCGACGGCAATCGCCACGAGCGGCTCGTAATCGTCGGGCACTCCGTAATATTCACGCACGGCGTCCGTTGAGAAGCCCGCCATCGGATGTCCCTGAAGCCCCAGCGCCGCCGCCTCCAGCAGGAGATTTTCCAGCGCCAGGCCGCAGTCGTGCATCGCCCAGCGGTTTGGCTTGCCGTTATAGTCAAACCTGTTCTTGACGACGAGGATCATCAGGAGCGGTGCCCGCTTCGCCCATACATGATTGGAATCGGCGAGGCACGAGAGCATCTTTTTAAATTCCCGCGGCTTGATTCTTGATGCGGCGATAAAACGCCACGGCTGCTCATTGAAGGCCGAGGGGGCCCAGCGCGCCGCTTCAAAGAGAGAAAGTATTTTTTCCTTTTCTATCATCCTGTCGGAAAAGGCGCGCGGGCTCCAGCGCTCCGCGAGGAGTCCCGTTATTTCATGGTCTGCCGCCGCTCTTTTTTGGATCATTCTATTCACCCCTGTTGGCAGTATTATGATTTCCGTTTAAGGCTACCTGTTCAAGTGTGCGGGCGAAAGCGTAAAAACTACGGCTTGATAAAAAAATAGCGGAATTACCGGGCAGACGAACATGATCGCCTGACGAAGATCCCTGCTCAAATAACATGCCGGGATCTGGAATTTTTCTCATTTACGCCGGTATCTTGTCGTCGGCTGTGTTACGGCGTCGCAGCACGCGCATTTGAACCAGAAGGCGGCAAAGCATAGCGCGGCGAAGGCGTTTCCAGCCGGATAGCCGGCCGCAGAGGCCGTGTCGACGGAGGGAGTATCTCTGTCGTCAGGCGGTGGAAGTTTTTCCACAAAAATAAAAATGTCACGAACCCGGCGGCTAGGGCAAGCGGCGCGACAAAAGACGCCGGCATAAGAAAGCGGAAAATATAGCGCCGGAGATAACCGCAGCGAAAAAAGCAAGCGATGTTTTTTAAGGCGCAACTTCTTGCAGAGGGGAGCATATTGCCATGATCTTATTCTCGTTTATTGCAAAACCCCTGGTTTTGTTAAGAATTAAAGCCATAAAGAAAGGAGCCTTTCGTAAAGAAAGGCTCCTTGACGGATAGGCAAAGTTTCGTATCAATTGAATCCGATCATGACGGCGCCGACAACGAAGATAGAACCGAAAAGGAAGAGCACGCCCTGGAACTTTATCTGCCACTTCGCCCATGTGGCCCAGTCGATGCGGGCCGCGCCGATCGAGGCCATCATGACCGCGGAGGTCGGGACGATGAGGTTAGTGAATCCGTCGCCGAGCTGGAAGGCGAGTACAGCCACCTGGCGCGTCACGCCGGCGATGTCCGCGAGCGGGGCCATCAGCGGCATCGTCAGCGCCGCCTGCCCGGAGCCGGAGACGACGAAGAAGTTGAATACAGACTGGAAGAGGTACATCAGCCAGGCAGAGACGACCGGCGACAGCCCCGATATCATGAGCCCGACGTTGTGAAGCACAGTATTGAGCACAGTCGGTTCCGTAGGGGCGTCGCCGCCAAGGACGAGGATGATTCCCTTCGCCATGCCGACGACGACCGCCGCGCCCAGGAGGTCTGAGGCACCGGTCCTGAAGGATACGGCTATATCGTTGACCTTCATGCCGTTGAGCTTGAAGACGACGCCGATAATGCCGGAGACGAGCCCCATAACGAAGAACTGCGAGGCTATCTCCGGGATGTAATATCCCTTTTCAACGACGCCCCAGATGGTCCATAGCATGCCGAGCGCGATCGTGAGGATTACGAGTATGTCTCCCGTACCGAATTTTTCATCGATATCGCCGGCCGCTGCGAGCTCGTCACGGAAATATTGATCGGAGGCGCAAACGGGCGAGAGCTCGGGATTTTTCCTGATCTTTACGGCGTAGCGCCAGGTGTAAAGCGTGCCTAGCAGTGTGAAGAAGAACCACATAAAAAGACGGAAGCCGGAGCCGGAGAGTACCGGTATCTGCGCGATGCCCTGCGCGATCGCGACGCTGAACGGGTTCATCCACGAAGAGCCGAAACCTATCTGCGTGGCGCAGTAGGTGATCATTACCGCCACTATCGAGTCATAGCCGAGCGCTATCACCACCGGCACGACGATGAAGACAAAGGGGATCGCCTCCTCTCCCATCCCGAAAACCGCGCCTCCAAGCGAGAAAAGAAAGAAAAGTACGGGGATTATCAGCGTGTCCATCCCCTTTGTCTTCTTTATCATGCGCTTCATCCCCGACTCGATCGCGCCGGTACGAAGCACGATGCCGAAAGCTCCCCCGACGATGAGGATGAAGGCTACGACGCCGACCGCAGATCCCCATTTATCGCCGGATACGAGCCCCTCAAAGGCGTAATTGAGTATGCCCGTCCCGCCGTAAGGTTCAAAAAGCCTGACGCCTTTAACTACCGGCTTGCCCTCCTTGTCGAGCTCGTACTGGAACGACTCCGGCACGAGCACGTTGCGGCTCTTTTCGGCGCCGCCCATAGTGTACTTGATCTCGTGCGTCTCAAACTTTCCCACCGGTACGGCCCATGTCAAAAGCGCGGCGAAAAGAACGACGAAAAAGATGATGATGTAGGTATCCGGCACCCACCGGGTCCTGTTTTGTGTCATAACGCAATTCCTCCATTGTGATATTTTTAAATACCGCATGCGAACTAATGGTTTATATTATATAATAAAAACAAAAAAGCAAAAGAGGTATAAAAAATGTTTGTACTTATTAAAAACGCAGATATTTTTGCACCCGAAGCGCTTGGAATCTCATCCGTCCTGATATCTCACGATAAAATCGTCTGGCTCGGCAAAGATTTCCCCGCCGAAAATACGCTTCCCGACCTTGAAATAATCGATGCCGCCGGGAAAATCATGATCCCGGGCATCGTCGACGGCCATGTGCACGTCACCGGCGGCGGAGGCGAGGGAGGTTTTGCCACGCGCGCGCCAGAGCTTGCTTTGTCGGACATGATAAAGGGCGGCGTGACTACGGTCATAGGCCTGCTCGGCACCGACGACGTGACGCGGAGCGCGGAGGCGCTGATCGCGAAGACGAACGCGATACGCGCGGAGGGCATGAGCGCCTGGGCGATGACCGGCTCCTATCAGCTTCCCGTCAAGAGCCTCTGCGGCGGCGTGCGCGAAGACATAGCGCTGATCGAGCCCTTCATCGGCGTTGGAGAAGTGGCGCTATCCGACCATCGTTCCTCACAGCCGACATTTGAGGAATTTATGCGGCTTGCGGCCGCCGCGCGTGTAGGAGGCATGCTCTCCGGCAAAGCCGGCGTCGTCAACGTCCATCTGGGAGACGCGCCCTCGGGGCTCGACTATCTTTTCCGGGCCGCTAAGACGGAGATACCGCCGTCGCAGTTCATTCCCACCCACATGAACCGCAACCCGGAACTCTTCAAGGAGGCCTGCCGTTACGGGGCGATGGGCGGCTATGTGGATCTCACGACCAGTACGACGCCGCAATTTCTCGAGGAGGGAGAGGTAGAATGCGGCCGCGCCCTATCGGAATTGCTTGCCGCGGGCGTGCCGGCGCGGCGCATCTCATTCTCCTCCGACGGTCAAGGCTCGATGCCGTTCTTCGACGAGGCGGGGAACTTCGCGGGGCTCACCGTCGGGCGCGTCACCTCAATATTTGAAACGTTCCGCAGTACCGTGAAAAATTATGATATCCTCTTTGAAGACGCCGTGCGCGTCGTCTCGACGACCGCCGCCGATCATTGCAAACTGCCCGGCAAGGGGCATATAAAAAAGGGCTGCGACGCCGACCTGATCCTGATGGATGCCGACAGCCTCGAGCTTGATACGCTCTTCGCCCGCGGCAGAAAGATGATGTCGGGAGGCAGGCCGCTTGTTAAAGGGACCTTTGAGCGATAGGAGTGATAATCATGCAGGATAAGATCGTCGCAATAAAAAAAGAGGGAGCCGTCGCCTGGGTGACGATGAACAGCCCCGGATCGCTGAACTCGCTGACTGCGGAGCTGTGCGCCGCGCTGAAAGAGGCGCTTGCGGAGTGCGAGGCCGACGACTGCGTCCGCGTTGTCGTACTTGCCGGGGAGGGAAAGGCCTTCTGCGCCGGCGGCGACCTGCGCACTATACTTGAACTGTCCGACTATGAGGCGGCCCTCCGTTACGTGCGTGGTGCTGGAGAGATTACGGCGGCGGTGACCGGTTCTAAAAAGCCGTATATCGCGATGGTCGGCGGCGCGGCCGCCGGCGCGGGCTTCAATATCGCCCTTGCCTGCGATTTCATCTGCGCCTCGAAGAGGGCCAAATTCACGCAGGCCTTCTCCTCGATCGGCCTGATCTCCGACTGCGGCGGGAACCTCCTGCTGCCGCGCCTCGTGGGG
This sequence comes from uncultured Cloacibacillus sp., assembly GCA_934511335.1. Taxonomy (GTDB): domain Bacteria; phylum Synergistota; class Synergistia; order Synergistales; family Synergistaceae; genus Cloacibacillus. Next base: position 15,144 of record CAKSWL010000002.1, read on the forward strand.
CCGCACGCGGCAAAAAGGCTGATGATGCTGCCGGCGGCGCTCTCCGCCGAAGAGGCGCGGGCGCTCGGCCTCGTGACCGAACTCGCCGAAGAGGCGGATCTGCGCGAAAAGACCGCCGCCTTGGCCGCGCGTCTGGCAAAGCAGCCGCCGCTTGCGCTGGCGCAGATCAAAAAACTGCTGAACGACGGCGAAGAGCTGGAAAAGACCCTCCGCGCCGAAGAAGAGATCCAGGCTGAGCTGATAATAGGCGAGGATTGCAAAGAGGGAGTCAGGGCCTTCTTTGAAAAAAGGGAGCCGATATTTAAGGGAAAATAATTTGCACTCTACGATATTGCAGCTTTCAAAAAAAGCGTTTTATTGGGCTGAAGCGGGAACTCCGTCTGAGGATATAGACATCTCGGAGTGTCAATGACAAACAGCTCCCGCAAGCGGAGACCGAAGTTTTTCCCCATATCTCGGGGCTGTATTCTCACGATCCGGATGTTTCTTCCAGTCTCTCATAATCCTTTGAGCTGATCATCGCCGCTTCGGCGGAGTTTGCGATGAGAAGGTCGATCACTTCGTCTATACGGTGCGTCATCGCCTTTTTGCAGATTTTTTTCAGCAGCGCGGCGGGGGCGCGTTCGGCTATTTCGCAGCTTGCTTCGCCGGTTTTTGCGTACCATTTTGCATAGAGTTCTACGAGCCAGCCGGCCTCGGGCGAGATGTCGCGGAAGGCGGCCATGCCCGATTTTTCGTGGGGGACGGTCTCTATTTCGACGCCGCGCTTGGCGCAGCAGACCATGAAGTCGCGGAAGACTTCGTCCTTTTTCAGCGAAAGGAGGGTCTCGGGGCGGTCGAGGGCGAGGGAGAGGTCGGAGGCCATGAATTTCTGCGCGAAGTCCCAGATGTCGAGCCGATGGCGGCAGGCCGCGGTGAAGACGGCCTCCAAGTATTCGCGTCGGATCTGTTCAAGCGTTTTTTTCGCGAGCTCCGCGTGCCGTTTTTTCGTCTCCAGGTCGTATTGGGGATATATTTCAAGGGTTGATTTCAGCATGACAGGCCATCCTTTTCCAGAGCGCCGTCCATTTTGAGGGAGGCGGCGCGTCTTGCCTCCGCGGCGGTGATCTCCTTCGCATATTCTCCGGGCGGCAGGTTTATCTGCGCCGCGGACACTTCGTAGTGCAGCAGTTCGAGCGAGCGCGCCGGCTCGGATCTTTCGGGGGCGCAAAGGGCGGCGAGCCTGACGGTCTCCGCGACCGCCTCTTTGGTGATGTCGATTTGCGGATAGCGCACGCGCGCCACGCGCTCTACGATCGCCAGCAGCCTCCGGCGGTCCGGTTCCCTCAGTTCGACGGATTGAAAACGGCGCTCCATCGCCCGGTCGCGGGCGATATAGAGGCGGAATTCTTCGGAGGTGGTGGAGATGAGCATGCTGATCCCCCCGCTCGTGATGTAGGGTTTCAGGGTGTTGAGCAGGTTTGAGGGGCCGGAGTTTTCGCTCAGGCGATGGGCCTCGTCGATATAAATGATGATGTTGTAGTATTCGGCCTCGTCCAGGATGTGCTTGAAGCGCAAGTCTCTCTTTTTACGGTCCTGGTTTATCAGGTCGATGTTGAGCTCGACGACGCGGCGTCCGGCGAGGCGCCGGTAGCGCCCCTCTTCGATGAGCGCGGCGAGCTTGCGTACCGTCGTCGTCTTGCCGCAGCCTGCGGGGCCGGTGAGCGCGACGTTGTTTTGTTCTTCTGATGCGAGGGCGACCGCGATGCGGTCGAGCGCCGTGTAATCTTCCAGTATCTGTTCGATGCCGCCGCTTTTGCCGTTGAGTTCTCTGCCGTATTTTGCGCAGAGCGGCGGCAGCTTTCCGATCGTGAGGCTCATAGGCTTTCCCCCTCTTCCAGCAGCGATTCCAGCGTCAGTTTTTCATGCCGTTTAGCGCCCTCTGTGATCCAAAGCTTTGCCGCGCCGCGCGAGGGACGCAGTCTGACGCGCCTCCTGAGGGGCGCCGGCCGCGGTTCCTCTTCAAGCGAGGCGTAGCTTACCCTGCCCTCTTTTTCTACCGCGCGGATATCCTCGTTGAGATCCTCGGGCCTGTATATGACGTCCGCGGCGGCAACGTATGCGCCGAAGGCGCGGCAGAGGCGCTCTTCTTCGCTCGCATGCCAAATCCGCTGCGTGCTCGAAGAATAGAGAGTCTCCAGCAGCTGTTCGTCTCCCGTTCTGCTTTCGAGAGAGAGGCGCGAAAAGTTGTCGTAGCCGAAGGCGAAGCAGAGGCGGTCCCAGCTCTGGCGGAATTTATCTAGGTAATTGAGAAGCCCCCATCTGTCGAGTTCGGGTATCAGTATCATGGCGGAGCTTCCCGCGTTCTGCGCCGCAGCCCCGAGCGCGGCGATCAGAAGCGGCGCGAATCCGCGGTCCGCAGATGCGCTGCCGCTTGAACAGACGAAGAGGGGCCTCCCCTGCGGCGCGCGGAGATATTCTTCAAGTTTTAATGTATCGAGGGAGCGGAAGAGCCCCGCGCCGCGCGTCATCAGAGTGATGAGCGCGCGGAAATCCGAGGTGCTTGCGTCGGCCTGCATTTTAATGCAGCGCTGGGTGTTGGTGTTGTCCCCGTTGGTGAAGAGCAGGTCGGCAAAGGGCACGGGGGCATCCCGGTCGCCGTTTTTCTGAAATCTGAGCTCATGCTCGAGGATATACTTAGCAAGCGCGAATTCCCTTGTGATAAAACCGTTCTTTGCCTCAGCCTCTTTGAGGCGGTACTTGACGGGGAGCGCGTCCGTTTCGCCGCCGATCGTTTTGGTCATCAGCGTTTCGATGAACCGATGCTGACGGCAGAAGATCGGAAAGAGGTTTTTTTCTGACAGGGCTTGCATGACGCCCCCTTCGTCTCCTCTTTCCGCACAGGCGGCGATGTTGCAGAGGACGTTTTTCGCCGTTTCCAGCATATAGACGAGCATTCTGTCCGTCGAAAGTTTGCCGAGGTCGTCAAAGAACTTGTCGTTGGCGTCGCGGGATTTTATCTCCTGATAGACGGCCTGCCGCATCGCGTAGGCGATGTTTTCGCTTCCCGCGCCGATGCTCTCGTTGACGACGAAGGGCTCAATGACGTCGGGGATGAGAGAGCCCTCGCTTGAGAGGTCGGCAAGCAGCGCTTCTCCTTTGAAGCTTTCGTAAAGGCGTCCCTTGTGATCCAGCACGACGAGCGCGCGGTCTGAAAACGTCTCTGGCCAAGTATCTATGATCCGGCCGATACTGGCGTTTTTTCTCTCGTTGTTTCCGAGCAGGAGCGTGTCCTCCCCGCATATCAGCTCCGCGCTGAACTTATCGATCTTCACCATGATGATTCTCCGTCCGCAGTCAAGTGACCTGTATCTGTTCAAAGCTATTGCCAAAGTGACCAGTAATCGTCCATACTAAGAGTAAAGAATAGCATAGGCCGGCGTTTTTGGAAATGCGCCGCCCGCGGCCCGCTGCGCTATGACGCGGGGGCCGGCCGAACCGCCGCGCAAATCAAAAACGCTGATTCGGCTCTCTGCCCTCCAGGGCGGCATAGAACGCCAAGCCGCAGTTGATGATCTTCGCCCCAGCGAGTCTTTTTTGCGGCGGGGCTTATCTATGTGTCTGCCTGTACCAGAAGGCGAGCCCCTGTGCGTTTAATTCAAGATCTACGGACAGCGAGTCTTCGGCCGTCGCGGCGGGCAGGCGTGAGCCCTCTTCGGCGGCGATCTCCTCGCAGAACGCCGCCAGTCCCGCTTTGATCTTCGCCTTATCGCCTGCGGCGGCCTCTGTGATCGCGACGTACTTTTTGATTTGGCCGTTCAGCCGTGATGCGTGTTCCCGTGCGCCCCTCACGGCAGGAGAATCTGTTTGGCGGCTCTGCAAATCTTGCAAAGCGGCGGCCTTGCCTGTCAGCTCTCCGAAGTGGGTGAGGAACACCCGCTCCGGCGCGAGCGCCGCGATCTTTTCCATCGTTGCGGCCATCGCATCGGGGTCGAACTGCACAGGCGAGGCGGAGGGGAAGGCCCAGCGCCCGTTTTTCCCCGTCATCCAGAGGTAAGAGATGCCGAAGGCGTCTCCTGCGAAGAGCGATCTAGTGCTCTTTTCAAAAAATATCATGTGGTGCTTGGCGTGTCCCGGAGCGTCGTAACAGGCGAGCGTCATCGCGCCGAGGCGAAATTCCCGCCCGTCCTCCGGCGCGATGACGCGCTCCTCCGGTACGGGGACGATCTCGCCGTAGAGGCGCTCCGTCTCCGCGTCGCCGTAGACGGCTTTGACTCCCTCGATGAGCTTCGCGGGCGAGATCAGATGGCGCGCGCCGCGAGGGTGGACGATAAGCCTGGCCCGCGGGAACTCCCGCATGTAGCTGCCCGCGCCGCCCGCGTGATCAAGATGGACGTGGGTGACGCAGACGTAATCGACCGCTTCGCGCGCCACGCCGAGTTCTGCCAGCGCCGTAAGCAGATGAGGCAGCGAAGCGTTGTGCGCCGTCTCGACGACGGCGGCGCGCCCCTCGGAGATCAGGACGTAGACCGCGGCCATGCCTTCACGCTCGTAGTGCGCGTCGATGCCGTATATTCCCTCGCTATAGTCGTACATTTAGAGAAGTACCTCCATTTCGTCAAGTGTTTCGATAAACTGTTTCACGACCGCATTGACGGGCTCCGGCGTGCTCATGTCGACGCCCGCGCCCTTGAGCAGTTCGATGGGGTAGTCCGAGCCGCCTTTTGTGAGGAAGTTCAGATACCGCTCCGTCGCGGGCGCGCCCTGTTCGAGGATCGCGCCCGCGAGCGCCGTCGCCGCCGAAAATCCCGTCGCGTACTGATAGACGTAGAAGGGGCTGTAAAAGTGAGGGATGCGCGACCATTCCATTTTGAGCGGCTCGTCTATGACGACCGCCTCGCCGTAATATTTTCTATTGAGCGCGTACCAGAGCTCTTTGAGCCCCTCTGGCGTAGTGTCTCCGCCGTTTGCCGCGCGGCGGTGCGCTTCGCGCTCGAAGGAGGCGAACATCGTCTGGCGGTAGACCGTCGTGCGGATGTTTTCCAGGCGGCGGTTCAGCAGGTAGAGGCGGCGCTTTTTCTTCTCCGTCTCGGACAGCAGCCCTGAGAGGAATAGCACCTCGTTGGTTGTGGATGCCACCTCGGCGGTGAAGATACAGTAGTCGGCGGTCGCGTACGGCTGGCTGCGGCGCGAGTAGAAGCTGTGCATCGAGTGACCCATCTCGTGGACGAGGGTCATTACGTCGTTGAGGTTGTTGGTGTAGTTCATGAATATATAGGGGTGTGTCCCATAGGAGCCCCAGGAGTAGGCGCCGCTGCGCTTGCCGCGGTTCGGGAAGACGTCCGCCCAGCCGTCGCCGAGGCCGGCCCGTATCTGCGTAAGGTATTCCTCTCCGAGCGGCGCGAGATATTTATACATCATCTCCTTCGCCTCGCTCCAGGCGATCTCTTTGAAGGGGTCGGCGACAAGCGGCACATAGAGGTCGTACATGTGAAGCTCTTTCACCTTCAGAATCTTTTTGCGCAGCTCCATGTAACGGTACATCGGCGCGAGGTTCTCCTCCAGCGTGTCCACGAGGCTGTCGTAGACGGAGACGGGGATGTTGTTCGCGTCCAGCGCCTCCGCGAGCGGCGACTCATACTTGCGGCACTCGGCGTAGAATTTCGCGGTCTTGAGCATACCGTCGAAGGTCGCGCCGAGAGTGTTTTTCATCGCGGCGTACGGCGTGTACAGCGACTCGAAAGCCGCCCTGCGCACCGAGCGTTTCGGCGAGCGCAGATAGGAGACGGCGCGTTCCTCGGACATCTCGACCTCGTCGCCCGTCTCGTCTTTTATCGGCGGGAACTCCATGTCGGCGTTCGTCAGCATCGAAAAGGCGTTGTCCGCCACTCCCGCGAGGTCTCCGGTGCGCGCCAGTATCATCTCCTCCGCCTCGGAGAGGACGTGGGCGCGCTGGCGCAGCAGCTCGCGCAGAAAGAAGGCATAATCGGCGAGCTCCGGCGCTTTCGTAAACTCTTCCAGCCGTTCCTGCGGCATCTCGAGTATCTCCGGCGTGATATAGCTCGCGCGGGCGGAGAACTCCACCGAAAGCGCCGAGACCCGATTCGCGGGCCCCTGGTATTTCGAGTCGGCGGTGTCCTCGTGGCTTTTCATATTGGCGTAGACGAAGAGTTTGCCGAGCGTGATCGAAAGGTCGTCGCGCAGAGCGAAGAGCTTTGCCATCCGCGCGGGAGATTCGGCGAGCGTGCCCTTGAAAGCCGCGATTTCGGACAGCCGCGCCTTGAGCGCCGCGAAAGCCTCTTCCCACTTCTCCTGTGAGGGATAAATATCATCCAGCTTCCATTTATAATCGTCCGGCATGGCGGCGCGTTCCGGCAGGAGCGCGCCGCGTCCCAGCTCCAGCTCTCTGCGCGCCGCCCCCTGTTCGCTTTGGCGAACCTTAGAAATTTCCTTGGGGGGCAAGCCTGCGGATGCGTCTGCCGCTCTTTTTCCTATCGACATTGTTTTTCCTCCAGTTTCAGACGTAATTATCTTTGCCAGTTTTCCTATTCTACCTCAATTCGTGCTTGCATATACAGATGATAAAGCGGAAAATATAGATGAAAATCCGGCGTAAAGCCGTGATAACTGGAGACTGCGATGAAATACGATTTTAATAAATATATGGACAGAAGGGGTACCGACTGCGAGAAGTGGGATGGCATGAAGGATGATTTCGGCCGTGACGACCTGCTCGCCATGTGGGTCGCCGATATGGACTTTCCCGCACCGCCGGAGGTGCTTGAAGCGATACACAAAAAGGTAGACGGCGGGGCGCTCGGTTATCCGATGATCACAGATTCGCTGCGCGACGTGATCCGCGCCTGGGAAAAAGAGCACTACGGCTGGGAATTCGGCCGCGAGGCGATAAGCTGGGCCCCGGGAGTCGTCGCGGGCCTCTCCTTCGCGGTGATGGGGCTGACGAAGCCCGGCGACCAGATAATAATCCAGACGCCGGTCTACATGCCTTTCTACCGGACCGTCCGCGAGGCGGGGCGCATCATCGTCAGGAACCCGCTCATCTATGAAAACGGCCGCTACACGATGAACTTCGATGAGCTTGAACGGCTCGTTTCACCGACCTGCCGCACGCTGATCCTCTGCAGCCCGCACAACCCGGTGGCGCGCGTTTGGAGTCGTGAGGAGCTGGAACGGCTCGCCGATATCGCGGTGCGCAAAAATATGATCATCATCGCCGACGAGATACACCAGGACCTCGTCTTCAGCGACGCGAAACACATTTGCATCGGTTCGCTGCCGGGTATGGCGGAGCGCACCGTCACCTTCATCGCTCCGAGCAAGACCTTCAACATCGCGGGAATGAAGGCCTCCGTTGCGATAATCCCAGACGATTTTCTGCGCGGCATCTACATCTCCGTCATTGAGAGATTCCACCTCAACTCGCTGAACATTCTCGGCATCGCGGCGATGGAGGCCGCCTACGGCAAATGCGGCGAGTGGCACAAAGCCCTGATGGCCCACCTCGAGGGCAACCGCGACTACATGGAGGCCTTTGTCAAAGAGCGGCTGCCGAAGGCGCATATGGACCATCCAGAGGGCACATATATCTTCTGGATCGACTTCCGCGGCTACGGCTTCAACAACGAGACGCTGACGGACTTCCTCGTCAACGAGGCGAAGGTGGCGCTCGACCCAGGCGCGTGGTTCGGCGTCGAGGGCGAAGGTTTCGCGCGGCTCAACATCGGCACGACGCGCGCCATGCTTAAAGAGGGGCTGGAGCGTATCGCCGACGCGCTGGATAAAAGAGAAAACAAAAAATAGAAAGATAAAGGGGAAATTATTGTGGCGAAGAAAGAGGCTCCAGTACGCTACTGCCGCTTCATGGTCGACGGGCGCTCGTACAGCGGACAGATACGCGGCAGCTCGGTAGATATCGTAGAGGGAGATCCCTTCTCGGGGATCATCTCTCATATCCGCCTGAGTTATCCTGTGGAGCGCGTGAAATTCCTGCCCCCGTTCGCGCCGAAAAAGCTCTGGTGCATCGGACGCAACTATGTGGGACATGTGAAGGAACTGGATCATGACGTCCCCGAGGAGCCGATGGTCTTCCTCAAAGCGACCTCCGCCGTCATCGGGGCGAACGACTTCATCCGCATCCCCGCCTGGGCCGGGACCATCCACTATGAGGGCGAGCTCGCCGTCGTCATCGGCAAGGCCGGAAAGAATATCAGCGAAGAAGAGGCCTACGACCACGTCCTTGGCTACACGATCATGAACGACGTCACGGCGCGCGCGCTGCAAAACAAAGACGGCCAGTGGACGCGCGCCAAAAGCTTCGACACCTTTGCTCCCTTAGGCCCCGCGCTGCTGCTGACGAAGGAGCTGCCGAAAGATACGCGGGTCGTGACCCGCCTTAACGGCAAAGTGGTGCAGGACGGCGCTATAGAACAGATGATATTCCCCATCCCGCGCCTCATCGCGCACATCAGCCGCTTCGCAGCGCTCGAAGAGGGCGACGTCATCTCCACCGGCACGCCGCAGGGCGTCGGGGAAATCAAGGCCGGAGACCTCATAGAGGTCGAGATCGAACCGATAGGGACGCTGAAAAACATCTGCGCGGAATGACGCCTCAAGGACTTTAAAGGCGGCGGACCGTTAGAGCCGCCGCCTCTTCGCTATTTCGCCTTCGCCGCGCGCCGTTTGTTTCGCCGTTTTTGCCGAGGAGGGGCTTCGGCGCCGCTTTCGAGCCGCTCCTCTCTGCGTTTGACGCTCTCTAAGATGCGCCTTTCGACGTTGTCGAGATGAGCCTTCATCGCGGCAGCGGCGCTGTCTGGCATTTTGAGCTTTATCGCTTGCAGTATGCCGCGGTGCTCCTTGAGCGCCTCGCTGATAACGTCGCCGAGCGTGTCGCTCAGCGCAAGGAAGAGCGACACTTTATAGCCGAGCTGCCCGATAAAATCGTAAAAGACGCCGTTGCCGGACATCCGCCCGAGATAATTATGGAACATCCTGTCGATCGACGAGACGAGGACGTTGTCGTGCATCTTCATCGCCTCTTCCTCGTCCCATATGAAATGCTCGAGGCGCTCCATGTCTTCGGGAGCGGCGCGCAAAGCAGCCTTCTGGACCGAAGCGATCTCGACGAGCTTTCTCGCTTCGAGCGTGTCGATCAGTTCGCTTTCGGATATCTGCGGTATGCGAAGCGTCCTGTCCCTGCCCTTTACAAGGTAGCCCTCGGCCGTCAGCTGCGTGAGCGCCTTTCTTAGCGGGGTCCTGCTGACCCGCAGCTCTTCGGAAAGATATTCCTCCCTAAGCGCCGTGCCGGGCGGAAGTTCCCCGCGCAGTATCCTGTTTCTCAGCGTGTAATAAATGTCATCTGCTAAACTCATGCAATTATTATACAATACTAAGCCGGATAAAAATCATGCTGAAAATTTTCATTTTCCGTATATGGAGAGGCTCAAGGCCTGCCTGCTCGCTCCTAATATAAATACAAAAATTTCCGCACCGGATTTTTTAGCGTTCAAACAACCCGCTTAGGACAAGGCTAAGCGGATCGGCGATGTTCCCGTCTCTCTCCAGGATCATCGTCCCCTTTCGGGATACATTGCTGCCTAATCCTAATTTGGGACTTGTTTGAGCAAGACAGCTATTTTCATTTCCCGCAGACATATTAAAAAATATATTTATTGTATGCTTATTTAGTTTATGTGCGTTTATAAGTAAAAATCGTTAAGACAATATTGCAAAAATAGTTAATGTTTGTATCCAATAAAAATTGTAGCTAAAAATCGCATATTTACAATATATTCCAGGCAATTTTGCAAAAAAATTTTTATATTATCAGTATCCAATAGTGTTGATTTTGGGAACAAGATATGATATTATGCGTTTATAATGAAGTTTTAGATAATAGGAATACCTTTGAATAATTTATTTTTGGATACAGGAAATAGAAGTCCCCTGTCGTTGATTTTTGTATCTGGCATCGCACTATACAAAAAATAATAAAAGGAGGAACTTTTTATGAAGAAATTTCTGGCCTTGGCACTAATCGCGGCGGCGGTAGCTTTGTCGCCTTCGCATGCGTCGGCTGTGACGAAGATGAAGCTTGCCTACGTCGTCCCTGAAGCGCAGTCGACCCACGTGGCGGCAGCCAAGTTCTTCAAGCCGTATGTCGAGCAGCACACGGACGGTGAAATAATCGTCGAGCTGTATCCCAACGGGCAGCTCGGCGGCGACAGGCAGGTCATCGAAGCGGTCGGCCTGGGAACTATCCACATGACCATACCAGCGGTGGCCGTGCTCTCCGGCTTCGATCCGCATTTTCAGGTCTTCGACCTGCCGTTTCTCTTCAAAAGCAGGCAGGAAGCTTACGATGCCCTCGACGGGGAGTTGGGGACGAAGCTGAACGAACTCCTGCCGCCCTTGGGCATTAAAAATCTTGCCTACGCTGAAAACGGCTTCCGCATGATAACCAACAACAGGGGGCCAGTCACGAAACCGGCCGATCTAAAGAGACTGAAGATCCGCACGATGGAGAACCCTATCCATATGGCCACATTCAGAGCGTTGGGGGCGAACCCGACGCCGATGAGCTTCGGCGAGCTATATACTGCCTTGCAGCAAAAAACGGTGGATGCCGAGGAAAATCCGATACCTCTCATCTACACGTCAAAATTTTACGAGGTGCAGAAATACTGTTCGCTCTCTGGGCACGTATACGCGGCGACTGCGCTGCTCGTGAACGACGCCTGGTTCAATAGCCTGCCCGAAAAACACCAGAAGGTGTTGCAGGATGCGGCGAAAATTTACAGGACTGAACAGCGCAAGATATCCGCACAGCAAGATGAGGAGATGATCGAGTCGCTGAAGAAAAACGGTATGATTGTAAACGAGATCACCCCAAGCGAGAAAAAGGCCTTCTCCGCGGCCACAGCGGGGGTATATAAAGAATTTGCCGACATGGTCAAAGGCGGCCAGGAGCTTATCGACCTGGCAAAAAAATAAACGAACGCCGGAACGTACGGGAAAAGCGCTGCGAGATTGCTTTTCCCGTATGTTGGGTTTTGGAGGTGCAATCGGTGCTGAAAAAGCTGTGGGACAATTTGGAGGAGTATATTCTTGTTTACAGCATGATGTTCTCCGTAGCTCTTGTGTTTATTCAGGTGATCATGCGTTACGTTTTCAGCAACTCTCTCTCTTGGAGCGAGGAGCTGGCGCGTTATCTTTTCCTATGGCAGATATGGCTTGGCGCCAGCTATGCGGTGAAGGAACACAGGCATCTGCGCATCGAAGTGGTGCAGGATCTGATAAAGACGAGAAAAGGGAAGGTGTGTTTCGATCTCTTCGCCATGCTGCTGTGGCTGGGGTTCAGCATCTTTATGGTCTATGAAGGTGGTATTTTGACGAAGCTGCTCCTGCAGCGCGGACAGGTTTCTCCCGCTATGCGTATTCCCATGGCCTACGCGTATGCCTCGGTGCCGGTGGGCTGTGCGCTTATGTCCGCTCGCCTCTGCACGGAGATAGCGAAGAATATCCGCAGTGTGTTCGGCGAAAACGGAGGTGCATCCTGATGGAGATAGCGGTACTTTTTGGCAGCATGACGCTTTTGCTGGTCCTTTCCCTCCCCATTGGCATCTCTTTGGGTATGGCCACGGCCGTCACTTTGGCATATACGAATTCCGTGCCGCTCATCATGATAGCGCAAAACGCCTTTGCCGCTCTGGATTCCTTCCCGCTGCTTGCCATCCCGTTTTTCATGCTTGCCGGTGCACTGATGAGCTACGGCGGGATATCTAAAAGGCTTGTCGTTCTTGCAGAAGCAATGGTAGGTGCAGTACTCGGCGGACTGGCGATGGTCACTGTCACGGCCTGCATGTTCTTTGCGGCGATATCCGGCTCTGGACCGGCCACCGTTTCTGCGATAGGGTCGTTTATGATTCCCGCCCTGAGGGCTAAGATGTACGACGACGATTTCGCGGCCGCTTTGACCGCCGCCGCAGGCTCTATCGGCGTCGTGATACCGCCTTCTATACCTTTTGTAATCTATGGAGTCGTTTCGGGGGCGTCCGTAGGGGAGCTTTTTATTGCTGGTATTCTGCCCGGCATAATAATAGGTTTCTCGCTGATGGCGGTTTCATATCGCGTCGCCAAAAAACGGCGCTATCCGATCTCACAGAACAGGATCCCGCTGGGGCAGGCCTTCAAAGAGGCCTTCTGGGCCCTGCTTGTACCTCTCATCATTCTTGGCGGAATATACGGCGGCAGGTTTACGCCGACGGAGGCTGCCGTCGTGGCTTCGGTATACGCGCTTATAATCGGCAAATTCATATACGGGGAGCTTGATTTTAAAACGACTTACGACGCCTTTAAGGATGCGGTGCTGGTAAACGGCGCGACGACATTTATGATAGGCCTCTCCATGTCCTTCGCGGCGTTTCTGGCGATGGAGCAGGTGCCCGCAAAAATATGCACCTGGATGTTGTCTCTATCTTCAAGCCCTGTCGTGATACTGCTCATTATAAACATACTGCTGCTGATTGTCGGCTGTTTTGTGGACAACATATCGTCGATGATAATTTTGACGCCGATTCTGCTGCCGATAGTGACGAAGATCGGCGTTGATCCCGTGCATTTCGGGTTGGTGATGACGGTCGCTCTCGCTACTGGCTTTGTAACGCCTCCTTACGGCGCGAACCTATTTGTGGCGTCTGCCGTGTCGGGCGTGAGTATGGTCAGGCTTTCGAAGGCCGTAGTGCAGATGATCGCAGTGATGGTGCTCTGCCTGTTGCTGTTCACCTATGTGCCCTGCATAAGTATGGCATTGGTATGGGCGCTGAGGTGATACACGGGTGAGAGGCGTCGGCAATATGCGGCGGATATTGATTGCAGGCGCCGGAGGAGCTCTTGGCGGGGCAAATATATCCGGGAGCGTACGTGTGGCTGTTGCTGAACCACAGTCCTTCGAGCCGGTCGCCGACGTAAAGGCCCTGACGCTGCAAAGGCTGAAAGGCTGCGCCGCTGCAATCCCGGCTCGCACGGCCGAAGGCGGAGTCCTTATCCTCTGCGACGATATCACCCGCCCGACCCCGACGTCGGAGATAATCCCTGTAATCTCCGATTTCCTGCAGGAGATAGGGGTTGCCAAAGATAGACAGTTAGTCCTGTTCGCCACCGGTACCCACAAGGCAATGAATGATGAAGGGGCGAAAAAAAAGTTAGGAGAAGCTTATGGGCGGGTAAGATGGTTGAGCCACAGCTGCGATGCTAAGCTTTTGAGAGTGGGATTTACAGACGGCGGGATACCGGTAGACGTAAACCCGCTTGTAAAAGAATATGCGTACGTCATAGGCGTTGGCACTGTTTTCCCGCACCGTTACTGTGGTTGGTCCGGCGGGGGGAAAATCGTCCTCCCCGGCGTCAGCGGAGCGAGGTCGGTTTCAGCGACACACTGGATGCCGTACCATGATGCCTCGATAACGCTTGGGAGCAGGGATAACTTGGCCATGAGAGAGATAGCTTCCGCAGCCAGAATGGCTGGCCTTTCATTTCTTATCCAGGTGGTCTGTACAGGGGACGGACGGGTAAAAGACATCGTGACCGGTCTGCCGGATGCCGCTCACAGACAGGCGATTGAGATCGCGTCGCAGTGTATGACCGTCTCTGTCCCGGAATCAGATATAGTTGTCGCTGAAGCATGGCCCGAAGACGCAGATCTATGGCAGGCCGGAAAGGCCCTGTACGCCGCGGAAAACATAGTCAGGGAGGGAGGCGAGATAATATTGATCGCCGCTCTGCCTGAGGGGATGGGGCCGCACCGCCTCTACGCCGAACTGATGAACAGCGGTCCCTCGGAGATACTTTCTTATCGGAGCGGCGATGAAAGCGCCTCAGTAGCCGCGGCGGCGGCCTTCATAACGGCGCGGGTCAGGGAAAAGGCGAAAATTACGATAGTTACTAATTCGCCTCATTCTATCGACATAACAAATACGACGGGCGTCAGAACATATGAAACATTGCAGGAGGCCATGGATAGGGCCGTTTCGTGCAAGGCCGGGACCGTCGCGGTTTTGCGCCAGGCGCCTTTGATGTTGCCGGTAAAGAAGTGATGGCCCGGCGGTCGTTCGTATGACGAAGAATTTTACGAATACAGTATATTTTGCTTTGGAACACGAAATGTTTCTGGATGAGCTTATATCCCGTTTCCCTCTGAGATGAGAACGCCTGCTGGAATCCCAGAGTAATCCTGACGTCTTTGCGCAAGGCTGCTGACGTTGCTTTCTGCGTGAGGCTCCTCGCAAATGGAAAGGGTGCCGTGGTGCGTTTATCATATATCTCTGCATAGATAATAAGCATCGGCATCGCGCCGGCATTTTCTCCGCCGCCTTTTCGCGGGATTAAATTTACCCGCATGGCGCAGATGTTGCTGTATGAAGGCAAGAGTGGAATTCTCTTAAATAACAAAAATGTTTGACAGTTGTGTCCAAAAATAATTATTCAGATATATTATCTTTATTTAAAATTTTATTGCTAATACAAAAATTAATATGATTAAATACCGGCAATTTAAAATATCTCATCTATAATTATACGAGATTTGTTGGAAAATATGCGATTTTAAGCTATCATTTTTTTGGATACAAATATTAGGTTTTTTAAAGGCGTCTTAAGAATTTTTGTTTATAAATATATATATATTTTTATTGAGCTTGCAATAAAATTATTTTTAATAGAGGTGATA
>CAKSWL010000003.1 GCA_934511335.1 uncultured Cloacibacillus sp.
GGCCTTTCTTGATGCGGCAGTAAAAACAGGCCATGCGCATCTCCGTGGGATTACCGGAAGAAAACCGGCAGATCGCAGGGGCCATCGGGGAAATTTTTGAAATAGAATCGTAGCGGGAAAATAACGCACGGAAGGGACGAAAAAGGAAGATTTTATATCTTCCTATAATAAAGATGTTCGCCAACTACTTCGTTTTTGAGGAGGGGCATCGCGGGCGGTTCGCCGGCGAGCTGCGGCCTCCTAAATTATCTCTGCGGCCTAGCCGCCGTGCCGGTCCCCGCGCTGAGGGCACGGCGCCGATAAGGGCGGCCGGCGGACGCGGAGCCCCTCTTTCCGGCGCTCAACATCGCGCCGGCCGCCTATTGCCGCCTGACGGAGGGCTGCCGCGGCGGTAACAGATTCGGATTCTAACGACCCTCTCTTACGCGGGCAATAAAGAAATCCGGCCCCCTGAAGGGCCGGATTTCTTATTGTCTGTTTTTTTACGCGGCGCCTACTTCGGGATCGTGCCCTCGACGCCCTCGACGAACCAGCTCATAGAGAGCATCTCTCCGTCGTTTAGCTTCTTTCCCTGCGGCACCACTACTTTGCCGTCCTGCCCCTTGATCGGGCCGGTGAAGACGTCCCACTTGCCGTCAAGGATCTTTTTCTTCTCCGCCGCGACAAGATTTTTGGTATCCTCTTTGACATCTTTGCCGAACTTTGAAAGGTCAACCATGCCGTCCTTCATGCTCCACCAGACCTGCTGCGACTTCCAGGCGCCTTTGGCGATCGCCTTTGTCGAATAGTCATAGTATTTGCCCCAGTTCCAGACGGGGGTGACAAGGTGGCGGGTCGGCGCATACTTGTCCATCGGGTAGTTGTAGCCGATGACCCACATGCCAAGCTCTTCCGCGGCCTGCGGTGCGCCGCCGGTGTCGGCGTGCATCGCGATCGTGTCGCACTTCGCGTCGAAGAGGGCCTTCGTGGCTTCCTTTTCCTTCGCGGGGTCATGCCAGGTGTAGATCCAGACAACCTTGACCTTCGCGTTCGGGTTCACCTTGCGCACGCCGAGCGTAAAGGCGTTGATGCCGCGGATGACTTCGGGAATCGGGTATGCGGCGACATAACCGATGAGGTTGGACTTCGTAGCCTTGCCGGCGACGAGGCCGGAGAGGTAGCGGGGCTGATACATGCGGCCGAAGTAGGTGCTGACGTTCGGAGCGTCTTTGTAACCAGAGCAGTGGTTGAAATAGACGTCGGGGTATTTCTTCGCGACGTTGATCACGTGGTCCATGTAGCCGAAGGAGTTCGCGTATACGACCTTCGCGCCGCTGCGGATGGCCGTCTCCATGACGCGCTCCGCGTCGGGGCCCTCGGGAACCGATTCGACGATCGAGCTTTTCACTCCGGGGTTGGCCTTCTCCATCGCCTGACGGCCGAGGTCGTGCATATAGTTATAACCGCCGTCGGCGACGGGGCCGACATAGATAAATACCGGTTTCTGATCCTCAAGTTTGATTGGAGCCAAGGCGAACGCCGAGGCCGCGAATGCCGTTACGAGCAGCAACGCAAACAAAATGCCCTTTTTCATTACAAAGCTTCCTCCTTTATGATTTTCCGTTAGTGTTGCAGGCTAACATCTGAGTAGGATAGCACACGAACGCCCCTTTTTCCATCTTTGAATTTATAGGATGAGCGGATAAAAATTGTAGGTTTAACACACACATATGTTACAGCGGCAAAGAAAGTGAGATACACAAAGCTTCGTTTATGTAAAAAGTGAGTCATATATGCGAAAAATCCGTCAATCGCAAGGAGCGAGAAACAGGTCCATACGGTAAAGTAATTTCAGCACAAATCCACCAACAGGAGAACTCTTTTCCGCATGGCGAAGATATCACAAATGAAACGTTACAAACAATCTCTTATCAAATCCTCCATGAAGTACGGCCTCACTAAAATCGCCGTACGATACGGCACGGCACGAAAAGGCAGTATATTTACAGGTGGATGAGGCGTTACGACGGTTCTCTCGACTCTCCGCGGGACAGGTCGAGGCCTCCGCGCCATCATCCGCACGAGCATTCTGAGACAGAGATGGCGTTCATACAGAATATGCCAAGCATAACAGGAACACAGGGCTCGTCGTCCTGTGGGTCAAGCTGAGAGAGAAGGGCTATACCAGGAGCATTTCCGCGCTCCACAGGGTGATGAAGAGTATCGGCGCCGCGCGCGCCTTTGCCTGCCCCTAAAAAGAGATACGTTCCCAAGCCTTACGAGCAAATGCGGTATCCTACGACGGCGCGCGCGGGTGGACGTCAAGTTTGTCCCTAAAGTGTGCCATGCGGGATAAGCGGAAGGGGAAACCGTCCTATCAGTATACCGCGCTAGACGAGCACAGCCGTTTCCGCTATGTCGAGGCGTTTGAAGCGCGCGGCACGTACAGCTCTACGGTATTCTTAAAACATATGCTGAGATCCTTCAGGTTTAAAGAAAGTGGAATGCCTCCAGAGGGACAACGGTTCGGAATCCACCAACCGGCTTACCTCTGGAAAGGGTAAGGCTGAGCTATTTGAAGACGCCTGACTTACTATGGGATAAAACATAAACTGATAAAACCGCATGCGCCGCGTCATAACGGAAAGGTGGAAAGATCCCACAGGAGAGACGACGAATACTTTTACGCGCCTCTTAAGTTCTATTCATTGCAAGATTATGCTGTACAGCTGGCAGCCATGGCTGCAGGTACAACAACTTCCCGATGAGGCCTCCAGGATGGAAGTCTCATCGGGAAGTTATGACTCTCTCTCCGTGATTGATGTAACAGATGATTGACGAGCCTATATTTCTCTTTACTCCATAAACGCCGCGAGCAGTTTTTCCCGGACTTCCGCGACGTTCGTCTCACGGACGCGGCGGCGCAACTCGAGCACATAGGGCGGCGACACGGACAGCTCGTCGACCCCAATGGCCAGGAAGGTCTCGGTCAGCGTGGGATCCGCGGCAAGCTCGCCGCAGACGCCCATCCAGATACCCGCCTTGTGGGCGTTGTCCGCTACCAGCTTGATGAGCCGCAGGATCGCCGGGTGATGCGCGTCATAGAAGCGCTCCAGCTTCTGGTTCTGGCGGTCGATCGCCAGGGTGTACTGGGTCAGGTCGTTGGTGCCGATGCTGAAGAAATCCACCTCCGGCGCGAGCCGGTCGCTGATCATCGCCGCCGCGGGCGTCTCGATCATGATGCCCAGCTCGACCTCTTCGGAATAGGGGATGCACGCCGCTTTCAGCTCCCCCCGCACCTCGGCAGCGATCCGTTTGATCTCGCGAACCTCCCACACGGAGGTGATCATCGGGAACATGATCGCGATACTGCCGAACGCCGACGCGCGGTAGAGGGCGCGCAGCTGGGTCTTGAAGACATCCTCCCGCGTGAGGCAGATACGGATGGCGCGGTAGCCCATCGCGGGATTGTCCTCCTTGGGCAGCTGGAAATAATCCACCTGCTTATCGGCGCCGATGTCGAGCGTACGGATGACCACCCGTTTGCCGGCGGCCGTCTCCGCGACGGCGCGGTAGGCGGCGAACTGCTCTTCCTCGCTCGGGTAGCCGTTGCTCTCGAGGTAGAGGAACTCGCTGCGGAAGAGCCCAATGCCCCCCGCGTCGTTGGCGAGCGCCGCGCCCATGTCGGAGGGACTGCCGATGTTCGCATAGATGAGCACCTTCCGGCCGTCAAGGGTGACGTTCTCCTTGCCCTTCAGCTCTAAAAGCAGTTTGCGTTTATCGTTTTCCTTCTCCCATTTCTGCCGGAGCGCAACTGTCGTTTCCGCGTCGGGGTCGATGTAAATCCGACCGCAGAAACCGTCCACGATGACCTCGCTGCCGTTGTACACCTCCTCCAGCCTCTCCCCCACGCCGATCACGGCGGGAATGTTCATTGTGCGCGCTAGGATCGCGGTGTGGGAGTTGACCG
Source organism: uncultured Cloacibacillus sp. (assembly GCA_934511335.1). Lineage (GTDB taxonomy): Bacteria > Synergistota > Synergistia > Synergistales > Synergistaceae > Cloacibacillus. The sequence continues at coordinate 3,950 of CAKSWL010000003.1, forward strand.
ACCCGCGCTTGGTCACGAACGCGAGGATCTTGCTCTTATCGAGCTGGATCGTCTCGCTCGGCGCGAGATCGTCCGCCGCGACGACCACCGGCCCGGCCGCTTCTATCCCCGTGCTCTGCACGCCGCAGAGTACATTTATCAGCCGCTCGGACACGTCCTTGACGTCCGCCGCGCGGCCCCGCATGTAGGGGTCCTCCATCGCGGAAAACATCTGTGTGAAGTTGTCGGCCGTCACGCCGACCGCATACTCCGCGTTCACCCCCTGAGAGGTGATGATGTTGGCGACCGAATCGCAGTAGTCGAGGTCCTCGAGCATCATCTGGTGGATTTGGAAGATCATCGCGTTGGTCTCCCCCACCTCGACGAGCGCCCTCTGGTAGAGCGCCCCAAGCTGTTCAACGGCCGTTTTCTTCGCGTCCTCAAACCTGGCGAGCTCCGCCCGCGGGTCATCGACGCCGTGGCGGTGGATGTTCTGCTGGCGGCGCTCATAGAACGCCAGCCTGCCGAACGCAATGCCGCCGAACACGCTTTTGCCGTTTAATATTATCATCCCTGCACCTCCCGAAGATTCCCCGCTGATCAAAGCTGTTTTCCCTTCACATAGACCGCCCGGATATTCAGCTCCCCGTCGGCCAGCACGAAGTTGGCGAGTTTTCCGGACGTAATCGAACCCATGCGGACGTCCTCCCCGATCGCCTTAGCGGGATTGATCGTGGCCATCCGGACGGCGCTCTCAAGCGGTACCCCGAATTCGACCGCGCGGCGCACGCAGTCGAAAAGGTTGGTGGCAGAACCCGCGATCGTGCCGTCCGAAAGGGTCGCGAGGTTGCCCTTGACGTCGACATGCTGGCCGCCGAGCGAATAGGCCCCGTCCGAAAGGCCGGTGCCCCTCATGCTGTCGCTGATGAGCACGACCTTGTCGTCCCCGAGCAGCTTGATGGTCGCACGCACAACCGCCGGGTGGATGTGCACTCCGTCGCAGATGAGCTCCGCCATCGCGCCGCTGTCCGCCACCGCGCCGACCACGCCGGGCGCACGATGGGAAAATGGCGGCATCGCGTTATAGAGATGTATGGCGCGGGACGCGCCCCTCCGGAACGCCTCCATCGCCGTATCATAGTTCGAGGTGGTGTGCCCCACCGCGACGGCGCAGCAACGCTTCGCCTCGTCGATGAACTCCATCGCGCCGGGCAGATCGGGCGCGACGCAGGCGGTCTTGATCCTGCCGCCGGACGCCTCCCACAACCGCCGGAACATGCCGATATCCGGTTCACGCAGGAACGCGCCGTTCTGCGCGCCTTTCTTGGCGTGGTTGAAGAAGGGCCCCTCCATATTGACGCCGAGGAACATCGCGCCGCCACGATAGGAGTAGCACGCGGCGTTTTGGTAGATTGCGGCGAGCGTCTCCTCCGCCAGCGTCACCGACGCCGGGGAGATGGCGGTCACGCCGTTTCTACCCTCGTAGGCGGTAATCGCGTCGAGCGCTTCGTCGGTGCCGTCGCAGAAATCATAGCCGCAGCAGCCGTGGAAGTGGATATCGATTAGCCCGGGGAGCATGAGCAGCCCCGACGCATCGACCGTGCCGCCGCCCGCCGCTTCGGCAAACAACTCTCCTTCCACCGCGACGTCCCGCTTTTCAAAGGCAAACCCTTCGGTATAGACCTGTGCGTTTTTGATGATCATCTGTAAACTCCGTCCCCACGCCGCGGGGCTTTTACAGCTGGATTTTGGAGAGCGCCGCGCCGTCCGCCACAACGATCACGTCGTTGTGGAGCTGGAGGATCGACGCGGGCACCGCCGGCGTGATCGGCCCGCAGAGCGCCGCGCACATCGCGTCCGCCTTGCCCCCCCCGCTGGCGACAAGCAGGATCTTCCTGGCCTGCATGATCGACTTGATGCCCATCGAATAGGCGTGGCGGGGCACTTCGTCCTGGCTCCTGAAGAACCGGGAGTTCGCCTCGATGGTGCTCTCGGTGAGCGCGACGCAGTGGGTCTCCTTCTCGAACGCCTCGCCCGGCTCGTTGAAGCCGATGTGGCCGTTCGCGCCGATGCCCAAAATCTGCAAGTCGATACCGCCCACGCTCTCGATGACCCGGTTGTAGCGCGCGCACTCCTTTTCGCTGTCCGGTTCCATGCCGTTTGGGATGTGGGTGTTCTCGGGCCTGATGTTGATGCCCTTGAAGAAATGCTCTTTCATGTAATAGTAATAGCTCTGGTCGCTCTCCCGCGGGAGGCCCTTGTACTCGTCGAGGTTGACCGACTTGACGGAAGAGAAGTCGATATCGCCCTTGTTATACCAGTCGATCAGCTGGGCGTAAATACCCTCGGGCGTAGAGCCGGTGGCCAGCCCGAGCACACAGCCCGGCTTCATGATCACCTGCGCGGAGACGATGTTGGCTGCCTTGCGGCTCATGTCGTGGTAGTCCTTCGCAACGTATAGTCTCATGGTCGGTTCCCCCTTTTTGCCGCGGCTCTGTCCGCGGGCCGCTTAGTTTCATTATAGTTGCTCCAACCGTCTTTACAAGGGGTCTTGTTTAAAAAAGAAGTTTTTGTGATAGATCCACAATTTTTATCCATTTTTCTGTTATTGTTTATAAAATATGTATGTACAAAATATATCTCAGCTGTTAAACTAAAGGCAAACAGAAGATGCAAAGTGATGTTACTGATGCAATCAGGCATAAGCTTTCGGACGATCGGTTGAGTTGTTTGGAAAGCTTGTGCCTTTTATTTTTTCCCTATTTTCACCGGTACATCAGCATCGCTCAAGAGGAGGATCATTTCATGCAGACCTTTACCTACAAGATAACCGATGCGCTCGGTATCCACGCGCGTCCCGCCGGATTGCTCGTCAAGTGCGTCGCGTCCTTCCCCGCCGCGACCACCATATCGGCGAACGGCAAGTCGGCCGACGGCAAGCGCCTTTTTGCGCTGATGGGGCTGGGCGTCAAGCAGAACGACCAGATCACTGTCGCCGTCGACGGCGAACGGGAGGGCGAAGCCGCCGAGGCCATTAAAAAGTTCCTCACCGAAAATATGTAAGAGCCACCACGGGACGGCGCACGGTCGGCTTTCACAGGGGACGGCTTAAAGGAGGGCGCGCGGCATGCACTACAAAGTGTTGAAGGTCTATAACAACAACGTCGTCCTGGCCGCAGAGCCGGGCGGTAAGCAGTTCGTGCTGATCGGCAAGGGAGTCGGGTTCGGCGCGCGCCGCGGCGACCTGATCAACGGCGACGACCCGAACAATAAGGTCTTTTCGATCCTTGACGAGACCGTCAATCCCGGCGAGATCAAGCGACTCAACTACGACATCGAAAAGATCGAGAAGGTAACCAGGGAGATTGTGGAGATCGCGCGCGAAAAGCTCGACATCACCAACGATAAGCTCTACGACGCACTCTACGACCACATCGCGTTCGCGATCGAGCGCCTCAAGATGGGGCTGCCGATCGACAATCCCTTTATCGGGGAGATCTCCGTCATGTGTTCGCGGGAGTTCGAGGTCGCGGAGATCGCCGCCAAGCTCGTCCGCGATGAGGTCGACGTCGATATCGGGGAACCGGAGAAGGGCTTCATCGCCCTCCACCTTTACTCCGCCCGCCGCAACAGGAACATCAACACCGCCATGAAGAGCGCCCGGTTCTATAAACAGGCGGTGCTCGTGGTCGGGCAGTGCTTTGGACGGACTTTCGACACCAATTCCTCAGCCTGCAAAAGCTTCCTGACCAGCCTCAACCGCCTGGCCAGCTCCGCGTTGCGCGGCGCCGCGCTCGAAATGCCCGTCAAACAGTATGTCCGCCTGAACATGGGAGAATACCACCGCGCCGCGCAGGCGGTCTCCGACCTGATGAAACGGGAGATCGGCGCGGAGCTTTCCGACGACCACAAGGCGTTCCTCGCGGTCTACATCTGCCAACTGGTTCAGATGTAGATCACTGTTTTGATTATATACGGGGAATCCTTCCCGTACATAAAATAGAAAATAAATAGGAGGTAGACACATGAAAAAAACCACGTTCCTGCAAAAGCTTCAGAAGCTGGGCAAAGCGTTGATGCTGCCCATCGCTGCCCTGCCGGTCGCGGCTCTGCTGCTCCGCCTCGGCCAGGGTGACCTGCTCAACCTGCCCTTCATCTCGGCGGCCGGAGGCGCGCTGTTCGACAATCTGCCGCTGCTCTTCGCAATCGGCGTCGCGATCGGCTTCGCGGAGGACGGCAACGGTGTCGCGGCCCTCGCGGGCGCCATCGGCTTCTACGTCATGAACGGCACCGCCGGCGCGCTGTTCAGCTGGTTGGTCACCCCTGCTGCGGAGGGCGCTACAGGGCTCTTCGGCGCCTCCGGCGGATTCGCCTGGGCGCGTAGCCTCTACGCTGGCGTCGCTTCAGTCAACATGGCGCACTTCGGCGGTATCATCGCGGGAGTCATTGCGGGCACCACCTACAACAAGTATAAGAACGCCAAGCTGCCCGACTGGCTTGGCTTCTTCGGCGGACGCCGCTTCGTCCCGATAATGACCGGACTCTACACGCTGCTTGCCGGTATCGGCTTCGGCTTTGTCTGGCCCTTCATCGAGAAGCTGCTCGACTCCTTTGCGGTCTCCCTTGCGAGCATCGGCGCGGTTGGCGCGGCGATTTATGGTTTCTTCAACCGCGTGCTGCTCTCCGTCGGCCTGCATCACGTGCTCAATTCCTACTTCTGGTTCAAGTTCGGCGATTTCACCAAACCTGACGGCACGGTGGTTCACGGCGACCTGATCCGCTTCTTCGCAGGCGACCCGACGGCCGGAAACTACATGGCGGGCTTCTTTCCGATCATGATGTTCGCGCTGCCCGCCGTCGCGCTGGCAATGTATGTCTGTGCGAAAAAGGAGAATAGGGCCGCGATCGGCGGCGCGATGATCTCCGTCGCGATCCCGGCGTTCCTCTGCGGCATCACCGAGCCTATTGAGTTCATGTTCATCTTCCTCGCTCCCGTCCTCTTCGTGATTCACGGCATCCTGACCGGCATTTCGATGGCTGTCAGCGCCATGCTCGGCATCAAGATGGGCTTCGGCTTCTCGGCCGGTCTCTTCGACATGGTCCTCAACTGGGGCATTTCCACCAAACCCGCCCTGTCGATCGTCCTCGGCCTGGCCCTCGCAGTCGTCTACTTCTTCCTGTTCGTTTTCGTCATCAAGAAGTTTGACCTCAAGACCCCGGGACGCGAGGAAGACGCAGAGACCGCGGACTTCGGCAAGCTGGCCGACGACATCGGCTTCGACGAGCTGGCACAGAAATATATCGCGATCTTAGGCGGCAAGGAAAACATCAAGGAGATCGAGAGCTGCATCACCCGCCTGCGCCTCGTCCTTGTCAGCAACAAGGAGATCGACGAGAAAGATCTCAAGGCCCTCGGCGCTTCGGGCGTGATGAAAGCCGGCTCCCAGGTCACCCAGGTCATCGTCGGCATGAAGGCGGAGCTGCTTGTCGACGCGATGAAGAAGTTCCTCTGATAAAACCGTATCCCTCTTTCGGACATCCCTCTCCGCCGCGGCGGAGAGGGATATCTTGCATCGTCAAAAGCCCCGGTAGCGGGCACAGTATAAGGAGAATAGGGTATGCTGAACTTTCTGAAAGGCAAACAACTAGAAATCGCGGCCCCGCTGACTGGGAAGGTGATTCCCGTGACCGAGGTTCCCGACCCCGTCTTTGCGGAAAAGATACTCGGGGACGGCATCGCCGTCGACCCGACCGACGGTGAGGTCTATTCCCCCGTCGACGGGACGGTCTTCCAGATCGCCCACACCTTCCACGCGATGGGCATCGAGTCGGACGACGGGCTGGAGATTCTCGTCCATCTGGGCATTGACACTGTAACGCTCGAGGGCAAGGGCTTCCGGTGCTTTGCCGAGGTCGGCCAGAAGGTCAAAAAGGGCGATAAGATCATGGAGATGGACATCGACTTCATCAAGGAGCGGGGCCTTTCCCCGGTGTCTCCCTGCGTCATCACCAACCTTGACGCAATCAAGTCACTGACCGTCTGCCCCGGCCCCGCCGAGGGAGGCAGGACGGCGGCGATCACTTATAGGAGGAGAGCCCCTCATCTTCCACAGGAGCTGTCCCCATGAACAACCGCCTCTCCGTCGAACTATGCTGCGGCTCTCTCGAGGACTGCAAACTGGCCGAACGCACGGGCGCCGACCGAATCGAGCTGGTGTCCGCCCACCTGCTGGGCGGACTTACCCCCTCCGTCGGACTTGTCGCCTTAGTCAAGGAGCAGGTTTCTTTGCCCGTCAGCGTCATGGTTCGTCCGCGCGGCGCGGGATTCTGCTATTCCGACGAGGATTTTTCCGTCATGTGCGAGGACGCGCGCCGCTTCTCCCGGATGGGGGCGGACGGCATAGTTTTCGGCTTCCTGACCGCCGACGGCCGCCTCGACTACGAGCGGTGCGCGCGCTTCCTCGACTGTACCGGAAGCTGCGAGACGGTCTTTCACCGGGCCATCGATGTCGCCGAAAACATGTTTGACGCCGTGTCAAAGCTCATCTCCCTCGGAGTGACCCGCGTGCTGACAAGCGGCGGCTGTGCCGACGCGCTCACGGGCGCGCCCGCCATCCGCACGATCCAGCGGATGTACGGCGACCGAATCCAAATCCTTGCGGGCGGCGGCGTGCGCGCGGGCAACATCCTGCGTCTCGTCGAGGAGACGGGCGTTTCCCGCGTCCACTTAAGCGGCGCCGCGCAGGTTTCCGACCCCTCGACCCTGCTGAACCCGGCGCTCAATTTCGGATCCTCCCTTCCGCCCTCCAACGACTGCTACCTCGCCGTCGATGAAAAGACAATTCGGAGTGTCATGCAGGTGCTCGGGCGGAAATAATATCGATATACTCCCAATTCCATTCTCCGGCCCCGCCGTTCGGCGGGGGGATCGCTCATCTGTCCGCCCTCCCCAGCATATAATTCGGTATGGGAGGGATACGATGAACTGCCTCTACTGTCCGAAGCGGGAGGCATGCTCCCGCCGCCCGGAAAGCAGCCCCTCTGCCGTTCCGGCGCGTCCGCCCTCCTCGGAGACCGGCACCTCGCGATCGTCGTTCCCGGACGTATGTTCAAAGCCGCGGTCGCGAGGACCAACCTCTCGCAGCGTATGCTCTCGCGCACACTAAAAGACTGCGGCACGCTCACGGCGGCCCTCATCCCTTGGACGGGATGCGGCGCCTTCCAGTCGAGCGCCTTGGGCGTACCGACTATGGCATAAGCCCCTACTGCTTCTTCAACTACACCAACCCCTTCGTCGCGATGATCCTCTCTTACCTAGGCATAGGCAACTACTGAGGCAAGGACGGGGCCGACAGGGTCGAAAAAGAGGAACGCGCTCGTTTTTCCAAAGAAAGCCTCATCTTCTAACCTGAGGGAAAAAGGGGGGAATAGTACGTTTCCCGATCCCTTTAAAATCCAAACATCTTGCGGGGACGAAGCCTTTACTGTAAGACTTTCGTCCTCTACAGAATCGCATACTCCTCAAGCCAGCCGTGGGCGCTGGAACATATCCAGAGGACGTTCACCGGTGAAATGGATAAAAACCTCGGCGCCAATAACTCTGTTTTGGCAACCTTTGATGGGGCGCTCTCTTATTAAAAATATCAACTTAACCGGCGAGATAACGATTTGTCGTGAGCATTTTATATGTAGATTCAATGTGAGCTTGCATTAATTTTTTAGATTCTTCGGCATCATTAGAAAAAATGGCATTTATAAGCTTGCTGTGTTCATCATTTGTTTTTGCCTTGTTTGGAGCTTTTTTGGAATAAAAGGTATCAAAAAAGAATAAATATAGTTGACATCTCCAGAATATAGGAGATAGCGCCCGTTTATAATAGGGATTACCGGTTAATTCGGCTATCCCAAAGTGAATTTCTCTGTTTATTTCTTCTATTTCGCTATTTGACTTACAGCATCCATGTTCTTCTTGCTCAAGTAAGTCAGTAAAAAAAGCAAGAGAATTTGCTCTTGCTTTAGTTGCCGCTAAATATGCGCACGTAGGTTCAATCAAAAATCGCAGTTCGAAAACATTATTAATGTCTTCTCCGGAGATAGTCGGAACAATACAGCTTTTATTTGTAGGATTTTCTAAAAAGCCATTGGCAACAAGATAACGCAAAGCATTTCTTATTGGTGTCCGACTCATTCCTAATTCTTCCGCAAGTTGACTCTCAACTATAGATGTGCCTGGAGGATATTTTTGAGAAATAATCCTTTGTATTATCTCATGGTACGCCCTATCTTCTGTAGATTTGTAACGCATCTCATACATACTCCTTCACTATAGTAAAATAAAGCCTCTCAAGTCTGCAGAATGATATATGCATTGTCCTTATTCTATCTATAAAAACAAAGTACCGCGAATTTGAGCCGATAGAAAAGTTCATAGCCAAAATCGCGGTACTTAATTTGTTGATATTAATGTAACAAACTATTTATCGAATACGTGGAGATACTCTCCCAGTTTTTCGATTTCTTCCTTTGACTTGACTTTGAGCTGTCCTCCGAACTCCCAGGGGAACACTGTCTGGAACCAGCGATTCATAGTGTTGACATAGTTCTGCCAGCTCCAAATAAGATCCCAGAATTCGTCCTTAGTTTTAATTGTATCATACGAATCAAGTATATCATTTGCAAACTGACTGAATTTGGGGAGATTCATCCACGGAGCGGGGCATTTTGAATCGGGGCCCTGCTGGTCTCCCATAAGACGGGCCATGTGAATGTTTATATATTTCCACATCTTCTTGCAATGCTCAAGAGTGAAGAGGTCGTCTTTCAACGCTTGCTGTATGGCAGGGGCCGCAGTCCACCAGCCCATCGCCTGTGTGTCGCAGACGAGGAAAAACAGGTTGCCGAAGTACTGGCCGTCTGTTCCAGCTCCACTTGGGAAAACACCATTTTTGCTCATCGTGACTTCAATTGGCTCGTCCCACCAATTCTTATCTATTTCGCGTTCAATTTCGTCCTTTACTTCCTGCCAATGCTTCGCCATTGTAGATTACCCCTTTCTCCTTATTATTGTTGTGGTGAGTTTGTGGATGTACATCTGGAAGTTCCATATGTTATGTCCAGCTTCATAAAGTTTCTCCAGATCTTCATCAATTACCTGAGCCACAAATGTTCCGGAGGCAACAAGAGGTTCCGTTATATGCTCTCCGTAGACTACACCGCACTCATATCCTGAGAAAAGAATCATGCCGGGTTTCATGTCGCAGTAAAGACGCTTCACTTTACTGAGGTTTGCGACCTGGAAGCCGATTTCTACGGGGTGATAGGCCGGACGGGGCCTTGCGTCAAAGAAACAGCCTGTTGAAAGTGTGTGGCAATTCGCCATTTTTACTGGCTGTTCAACTAGCTCCCAGAGACGCTGCGCCATCTCAGGCTCCTGCTCATCGTTCAGGACGGCGGTTACTGTCGTGTTCACTTCAGGAAATTCAATTTCGATCATACGTTTCATATTTTTACCTCCATTTAGATTATTTTATGCTTATGATCACCGCGAAGTTGATTCTCCCTGTACTTACACCCCCTCCTCAAAATTTTCTATTATTTATTCTGTAACATTTTGTCCGTAAAGTTTTACACAAATGCCATATCCTGCCACACAAAGCACAATTGACAACGGCATAAGAACCATGGGACTCTGTATGAAACCGGAGACTATAAACGTTATAAAAGCCGCTGTGGCTGCAACCATTGCGTAGGGGAGCTGCGTTCTCGCATGGTCCACTGGGTCACAGGCACACCCCATCGACGAGAGTATTGATGTGTCAGAAATAGGCGAGCAGTGATCTCCGAAAAGTCCCCCAGTAACAGCGGCTGATATGACGATGATAAGAGGAGCATCTGCGGCTATGGCAAGGGGGACCGCAAGGGGAATGATTATTGCTTGAGTACCATTGGCGGAGCCTGTGGCAAAAGAAATGCCGACTGATATCACAAAAATTACGGCCGCTAACATTGACGACGGAATGAAGGGCAGTGTGACTTCAGCCAAATAGTGAGCAGTTTTCATATCAGCGCAGATGCTACCAAGACCAAACGCCGCTACGAGCATGATAAGCACAGGCATCATTGATTTACAACCGCCAATCACTGATTCGATAGCTTGTGTAAGGCTCATAATTTTTTTCATCGTTACTATGAAAATACATGATAATGTTGCGAGGAAATAGGCGCTGGCAAGAGTTATACGAAATTGTGCGCTGGTCATATCAGGGAAACCGAAGCTGATAAACATTGCAACTAAAACAACCACTAAAACAGCGAATGGAACAAGCGCGGCGGAAGCATAAGACTCTTTTTTATCGATATCTTCCACAAGGTTGTCTTCAGTTTCACTGGTAGTTTTTCCTTCGAACGCAGCGCGTTCAAAAGCTATCATTGGGCCAAACTCTTTTCTACCAAGGATTACAAGCGGGACCATGAACACCGCAAGTACTGTATAAAACTGATATGGCATCGTACTAGTATATGCACTGAAAGCATCAACGGCATATCCATTCTCTTTCATTGCCGCTTCAATAAATCCTCCGATAAGGACGCCCCAACTTGTGATAGGAACGAGCATACAAACAGGCGAAGCGGTGCTGTCTACGATGTAGGCGAGTTTTTCTCTTGAAATATGTATTCTGTCCGCAACGGAACGGAAAACTGGACCAAGGATGAGGCAGTTGGCAGAGTCTGAAAAGAATAGGCAGAGCCCACCTACCCACGCAGTGAGCTGGAGCTTCACCCTGCTTCCAATGACAGAGGAGAGCTTTTTAGTCATAGCTTCTATGCCGCCCGAGGCTTCAAGAATAGCTACGAATCCGCCAATAATAGTCATCAATATTATGAGCTCTGCGGCCCATGCACTTGTTAATTGAGAGAAAATATATTTCTGCCAAAAGTTAACTAATGCCAGATAGGGGTTCCCATGGGCGGCAATGAGAGCCCCGACAATAAGACTGGTAAAAAGGGACAAGATGACGTCTCTAGTTTTGAATGCCAGAAAAATCGCAAGTAACGCAGGAACTACTGATAATATTCCATATTCACTCATAACTGCACCTACCCTTATAGTATTAGCACGTTAAGGATTTATGAGGCCTCATTATTGTATCCTAAAAAGTGCTCTATGAAAGAATACACTATAGGATGCATTACGTCAAGTGTTAAATATTGGCAGACCATACAGGCAGGACGGTGCCATTTACCTTTTCTAAAAAAGCGAGGAACTATGAGAATGTAAATAAAAACAGCGCTCTGGCCGATAGAAAACCAACTGAACTGGTGTCTTGATGTGATATTTCGCGAAGAGGCCTCAAAAATCAGAAAAGATGATTTGCCGATCGGCATGAATATCTTGCACAAGCAGACGCCTGCTCTGCAGAATCATGCGAAATATGGACGGTCAAGCAGGAAAAAGATGATGTCCAATGCCGCTCTTAATCCAAATGTCTCGCTTGACGTACTTTTTGCTGATAAAAAGTAAAAGATTGTCGCCCTTCCCCGTCGCCCTGGGGACTTTCATCTATATCGCGGGAATAATAAGTTTCGGACTGCTCGGCCTCGGCCTTGACGCTCATGTGCCGATTGCGGTCGCCGCAATCGTTGCGGCCCTAGTAGGCAAGCTCGTCGATTGGCGTGCTTCTTATCCTGATTGCGATCGGTATGCTTGTCGGCTCATGGGTATAGGCCGGCGTCGTACCTGGTCTTATCTACTATGGATTCGACGTGCTTTCGCCCGGTGTTTTCCTCTTCGCGACGCTCATTATCTGCTCCATCGTATCCGTAGCCATCGGCGCCTCATGGGGAGTCGGCGGCACGATCGGCGTCGCCCTCATCGGCATCGCCGCCGGACTTGGCATCCCAGCCCCTCTCGCGGCTGGCGTAATAATCTCCGGCGCCTATTTCGGCGATAAGATGTCGCCCCTCTCCGATACGACGAATCTGGCCCCCGCAGTCTCAGGTTCTAACCTGTTTGACCATATCCGCGCAATGATGTGGACGACGATCCCCTCTTACCTCATCGTCGTCGTGATAACGATCGTCCTCGGATTTTCCTTCTCCGGCGGCGCAAACGGAGCCTTCGACGCAAGCCGCATTGAAGCGTTCCAGAAGATACTTTCGGCGGAATTCCAGATCAATCCTATCTTCGTGGCCCTGCCTCCCCTCGTCGTTCTTGTTCTGATCATGATGAAATGTCCCGCGCTGCCCGGTATGATCGCCGGCGCCGCTGCGGCTTCGTGCATCGCCATGTTCCAGGGCAAAACCCTCGCCGAGGCGCTGGGCGCCATCCATCGTAAAGGTCGACCTTTCGGCTCTGGAAAAATTTTACGCCGCCATGGGGGAAAAACACCGGCGCTCTTTCCAAAAATTCAATGACTACTGGAAAAACGAGGGCTGCGAAAAATTCTTTAATCCGCGGGCGGTCGTCAAAACGCTGCCGCTTGACGCTGCCGTCAAAAGCTTCGGCGCAAAGACGCTGCCGCTGGACGATTCCGCAGACCAGGCGGTCATGGCGGTATGGACCATCGGCGCGGAGCTTGAAAAAGAGGCGAGCGAAATGATGTCCCAACGGGGAAACCTGATGACCGGCTTCCTGTTCGACGTCGCCGGCTCGATCGCGCTTTACAACATGCACGCGGAGCTCATTCTTTGGATCAGGCAAAACATCGCTGCGCCGAACAATAAATTCATCAACGGCGAATTCTACCCCGGCATGGGGGGCATGAGACAGGACCTCATGGAGAATGTCGTCACGCTCGGAGAGACAGAGCGCCTGATCGGCGTCAGCGCAAGCGGGAATTCCCTGCTGCGCCCGCGAAAATCGCAGTGCTCCTTCCTCGCGCTGGGCGCGTCGGAGCATGAGACAGAGGTGAAAATGGAGCCCTGCAAGCCCTGTAACGGCAAAAGATGCCTCTACTACCAGCTCGGCGGCTGCCACATGATGACGGGAAAGTGAGACGGACGGCGAAAACGGAGCGGCCCCGCGCGGGCAAAAGCTACTTCACCTTCTGCGAAATATAGACGCCCCCCAGGATCAGCAGGCCGCCAAAAATCGCGAAGAGGGTGATCCTCTCGTTCAAAATCAGCGCCGAAAAGAGTACTGTGACCGGCGGGGTGAGGTAGATCAGATTGTTCGCCTTCACCGCGCCGAGGTTCCAGATGACGATATTCCAGCCCCAGGTACAGAAGGCGGAGGCGAATATCCCGAGAAATAGGATGTTGCCGGCGACGGCCGGGCGCAGCAGCTGCGCCGGATGGAGCTTCATCACCGGAGTAAGCGCCAGCAGCAGAAGCGAGAGCAGTGTATAAAAGAGCATCTTGCGGGCGATCTGCGCGGGGGTATAGTCGGACTTCACATCCCGGATGACGACGGAAAAGGCGGCGAAAGATAAGGCGGCGCAGAGCGCGATCAGGTCTCCCAGCGGGTTCAGCTTGAGGATGAAATGACCGTTGAATACGATAAAAAATATCCCGACCAGACAGAAGAAGCTGCCGATGATAAAACGGCGGGATATCTTCTCGCCCGCCGTGAAAATGTGGGAGAGGACCCCCGTCAGCAGCGGCGCGGTCGAACAAAGAAGCGCGACGTTCGAAGCGGTACTGAAAGAGAGCGCCATGTTCTCACAAAGGAAATAAAGTGTGATCCCCAAAAAGCCCGCCGCCGCGATCCGGGCCTCCGTCTTCAGCCCCATCATCGGCAGAGGGCGCGGACTGAGCGCCGTAAAGACCGTGCAGGCGACGGCAACGCGATAGAGCAGGATCTCTCCCGGCGAAAGATAACTAAGCAGGTACTTAGTAGCGACAAAGGTAATACTCCAGACGAACATCACCGCGGCGGCAAGCCCGTAACTGGGCAATTTCCCGCGGATCTCAAACATCTCCATCAGAATCCTCCTCATTTACTCCAAACTGCGGCAATTATATACGCTCGCCCGCTTATTGTCTTGAAAGATATTTGCTGTTACTATTTACATTGCGAACAGGGGGCGTTGTGATGGCCGAAACTACCAAAACACTCGTATCGATGCGGGGGATAGACAAAATCTTTTACGGGCAATACGCGAACAGGGGTGTGGATTTTGAACTGTTCGCCGGCGAGGTACACAGCATCCTCGGCGAAAACGGCGCGGGCAAGACGACGCTGATGAACTGCCTCGCGGGGATATACATCCCCGACGGCGGCACGATATACATCGGCGGGGAACCGGTCTTTCTGCCCAACCCCAAGGCGGCTATCGCAAACGGCATCGGCATGGTGCATCAGCACTTTATGCTCGTCCCCGTATTCACCGTCTGGGAAAACATCATCCTCGGACTCGACGGCGTCCCCCTCGTCATCAACAAAGAGGAGATCATCGCGCGCATCCGCGAGATATCCGACCGCTACGGCTTAGCCGTCGACCCCGAGGCCAAGGTCTGGCAGCTCTCGATCGGCGAGCAGCAGCGCGTTGAGATACTCAAGATGCTCTACCGCGGCACGAAGGTGCTGATCCTCGACGAGCCGACCTCCGTCCTGACGCCGCAGGAGATACGCGAGTTCTTCAAGACCCTGAAAAACATGGTGGCGGCGGGACACGGCGTCATCCTCATCTCACACAAGATAGAAGAGATCATGGAAATCTCCGACCGTCTCACAGTGCTTCGCAAGGGCGTGCGCGTGGCGACCCGCCGGGGCGCCGGCATCTCAAAAGAGGAGATCGCGGAGATGATGGTCGGACACAGCCTTGAGGGGACCGCGCTCGCCGCGGACCGCCGGCTGCCGGGCGGCGTCGTATTTGAGTGCGCGCGCCTATCCCTGAAAGACCACCGCGGCGCGGAGGCGCTGAAAGAGGTCTCGCTTGCGATACGCGGCGGTGAGATATTAGGCGTCGCCGGCGTAGACGGCAACGGCCAGGACGAGCTCTGCGAAGTCCTCGCGGGGCTGCGCTCCCCCGACTCCGGCTCAGTCTTCCTCGAAGGGCGCGACATCACCGGAAAATACGCGCGCTCCTATATAGAAGAAGGGATCAGCTACATCCCCGCCGACCGTAAAGGCGTCGGACTCGTAGCCAACATGAGCGTCGTTGAAAACATGGCCCTAAAGGGCTACTGCCGCCCGCCGATGGGGAAAAAAGCGGGCTTCATGGACTGGGCCTATATCACAGATTTCGCCGCCGAGCGCGTGAAAGATTACGACGTCCAGATACCGGACCTCTTCGCGCCGGTGCGCGTGCTCTCCGGCGGAAACCTCCAAAAGCTGATGCTCTCGCGTGAAATATCCGACGAGACCAAGGTCATCATTGCGATGCAGCCCACCTGGGGGCTTGACGTCGGCGCGGCGGAGTTCGTCCACAAACGGCTTTTAGAGGCGCGCGAGGCGGGGGCCGCCGTGCTCCTCATCTCCAAAGACCTGCAAGAGCTCACCTCGCTCTCCGACCGCATCGCCGTCATGTACAGCGGCGGGATCAGCGGCATCGTCGAAGAGCCGCGCAGCACCGACATCGAAAGGATCGGCCTGCTGATGGCGGGAGTAAGGTAAATTAGGGAGACGCTGATCTATAAAAAATCAGACGGGATAACGACCAGCGTACCTCCCCGCTGATTACGGCCGGAGAGCCGAAAACTATGATTCCCCGCAAAGCGCCTGGTTTGTCTGTCAAATGCGCCAGGCGCTGAACGGGCAGGTCAAGAGCGTCGCGCAATAGCGGTCTGCGTTCGCGTCCTATCCTGTGTTTTAATACCATGCGAAAAAACTCTGACGAAAAAACGGCGAAAAAAGAGAGACTTGCAGAAAGCGTCATATCCGCCTCCGCGCGGGGACCGGATTTGTTTTTCATTTGCCGCCTTCGCCTTTATACTATAGAATAGAGATGCCTTTTAATTACAGACAACACACATAGGAGAGGGACGGCATGGAAAAATACGTACTTTTTTCACCTGTCGGCATGACAGACCCAATAGCGAACTACCATGACGGCGCGATGCTGCACATTGCCCGCTGCCTTCATCCATCAAAGATTTACATCTACATCTCGCGAGAGGCGGCGGTCTTCCAGGAAAGGGACGACAGATACCGCAGGGCGATAAGGCTGCTCGGCGATTCCTTAAGCGTCGATTTCAAGGTGGAAGAGATCATGCGCACGGACTTAGTAGACGTTCACCTCTTCGACGAATTTTACGATGAATTTGAAGATATCATCAAAAAAATAAAGGCAGAGAACCCCGGGCACACCATCCTGCTCAACGTATCCTCCGGCACACCGGCGATGAAAAGCGCGCTGCATACCATCGCCGCTATGACCGACGACGCCGACTGCGTGCCGATACAGGTCTCCACGCCGGAAAAGGGGCACAATCCTCGCAGGGACGACGTCTCCGTCTACGACCTGGAAACCCAGTGGGAATGCAACGCGGACTGCCAGCCGAACTTTACCAACAGGACCTCCTGTTCAAAGAATTACAACCTCATCATGAAGATGAAAAAAGAAATCCTGCGCAAGCACATCGACGCCTATGACTACCACGCCGCGCTCTCCGTCGCGGAGGAGATCCCACGCCTGCCAAAGGAAACCCACGATTATCTCCGTGCCGCCTGCGCCAGGATACAGCTCGACATGAGAGGGGTGGATTCCCTGATACCGGCGGACAGGCCGGCAAGCGCGATCTTTTCCCCCATACGCAGGGACGATCAGCGGAGCGTCGCGGAATACTTGCTGTGGCTGGATATAAAAGTCGAAAAAAAGAATACTGCGACTTCATCCGCGGCATCTCCCCGCTTTTTCTGGATCTTTTGGAAAAAATCCTCGAAAAGAACGGCATCGACATGCAGCGCTACTGCGCCACTTCAAAAAATAGAAAGCGCGCTTTGCGCCGGGAACGCCTTGAGCACAGTGATGAAGGACGCGAAATATTGAGCGTCCTCGACCCGCTCTTCGGCAGAGACGGCTTTCGCGACAGCAATTTAGGCTCCGCGCAGCTCGCGCCGCTTGCCAGCCATTATTTAAACGACGCCAAGCTGGCGCTGAGTATAAAAGAGCTGCGCGAAAGCGAGGATAAATGCCGCAACATCGCCGCCCACGAGATAGTGGGGGTCACGGAAAAATGGATACAGAACAACTGCGGCCTCTCTCCTAAAAAAATCATAAAGATCCTCACCGATCTCGCCGACTACAGCGGCATACCGCGGGAAAAAATCAAAGATTCATACCGCGCGATGAACGAATTCATCAAAGAATCGATGATCTAGGAGGCGATAAATTGCGAAAAAATACCGCAGAGTGTACGATGGGAGGACTGCTGCACGACGTTGGTAAGATAGTCTACAGAGCCGGCTTGGACGCGGGAAATCACAGCGAGTCAGGCCCAGGTGGCTTGAAAATACTCTCTCCCAGCGCCCTGAGTTCCGCCCGCTCTTTGAGTGTGCGCGCTATCATCACGCAAGATATCTGAAAGACGCGCCCGTTGACCGCGCCTCGTTGGCGTGGATAGTCTACATCGCCGATAATATCGCAGCCGGCGCTGACAGGCGGGAACGCTGCGACGAAGGAACGGGGGGCGCGCCCTTTGAAAGAGAGATACCGCTGTCGTCTGTCTTCAACATCCTGAACGGCGGCAGCGGCAGGGGACGGTACGCGCCCGCCGACCTCTCTTTGCAAGCAAACTATCCCTCCCCGAATACCTCAGCTATAGGCGGCGACGAGTATCGGAAGAAGGCCGCCGAACTGGAGAAAGAGCTCAAGAAATTCCTCACCGCGGATGGGAAATATATCAACTCGCTGCTCGGGCTGCTTGAAACGCTCTTCTCTTTCATACCGTCGAGCACCGCGACCAATGAACTCTGCGACATATCCCTCTATGACCACTGCAAGGTGACGGCGGCGGTCGCGGCGGCGATATCCGAATATCTGGCCGCGCGCGGCGCCGATGATTTTAAAGAGGCGCTCTTTGCTAAAGAAAAGAGCTTCATGGATGAAAAGGCCTTCCTCCTCTTTTCCTGCGACTTTTCCGGGATCCAAAAATTTATCTACATGGTCGAGCCGGATAAGGCGCTCAAATCGCTGCGCAGCCGTTCATTTACCCTCGAACTGTTCATGGAGCACATCATTGATGAAATCATCGAAGGCTGCGGCCTCTCGCGCGCCAACCTTATCTATTCCGGCGGCGGACACGCCTATATATTGCTGCCCAACACGGAAGAAGCCAAGAGCTTCCTGCGCGCCGCAAAGACGTCCGTGAACCGGTGGCTCTCGAAAAACTTCGGCACGGCGCTCTTTCTCGCCTCTGCCTGGTGCGAGTGCTCGCCCAACGATCTGAGAAACATCCCCGCCGCCTCCGCCCCCTATCCGCGCCTATTCCGCGAGCTGAGCGCCATGCTGTCTGCCGCCAAAAACGCGCGCTACAGCGCGGATGAGCTGCGCACGCTCAATTTTGCAAAACAGGAGGGCGGCAGAGAGTGCCGCATCTGCGGAACAGAAAAAGATGTGAACAGCGGCGGCCTCTGTCTCTGGTGCTCCTCCTTCGCTGAAATTTCAAACGAAATACTCAAAGAGGACATCTTCATCTCCGTCACCAAAGAAAGAGAGGCGGGGCTTTTCTCCATCGAACTGCCCGAAGTAACGGAGGGAGAACGGCGGTTCGCCGCCATAGCCGACCTGGACAAAGCGCGGCGCCTCGCCGGCAGCGGCGCTAGCCTGAGGACATACAGCAAAAACAGGCCGCACTCCGGGATCAACTACAGCACCAACCTCTACATGGGCGATTACGTCAGCGAAAAAGAGATGTCCAGCCTGGCGGCGGAAGCGGAAGGCATCGAGCGCATCGCCATCTGCCGCGCCGACGTCGATAACCTCGGGCTGGCCTTCACCGCCGGCTTCCAGCGAGAGGGCGCGGGCGCTGAAGAACGCTTCCGCTATCAGACGCTCTCTCGCTCCGCGGCCTTCTCCAGGGGGATGTCGCTCTTCTTCAAATACCATATCAATTCGATCCTGCGCAGGGACGACCGCGGCATCACGCCGCTGAACATATCCTCCGCGCCGGCAAAGGAGGGGCGGAAGCTGCTCGTCGTCTATTCCGGCGGGGACGACGTCTTCATCGTCGGCGCGTGGGACGACGTCATCGGCGCCGCCTGCGACATTCAGAAAGCCTTCGAAAAATATACGCAGGGGACGCTCTCGCTCTCCGCCGGAATCGGAATCTTCAAGCCGAAATACCCGATCTATCACGCGGCGGCGCTGACGGAAGAGCTCGAAGCGGCCTCAAAGAGCGTCGCCGGCAAAGGCTGCGTAACGCTCTTTGAGCCCCAAAGACACACCTACAAGTGGGATCGCTTCCGCGGCGGGGTCCTGCCCAAGGTCCGTCTGCTGGAAGAATACTTCAGCCATTCAGAAGATGGAGAAAGCGCCAAGGGCAAGGCCTTCCTCTACAGGCTCCTTGAGCTTGCGAGAAACGCCGAAGAGAAGATAAACATCGCCCGGGCCGCCTACCTGCTGGCACGCATGGAACCCTCATCAGCGGAAAAGAAAAAAGAATTTGCGCCTTTTTCCGCAGATGTCTTTTCCTATTTCCTAAACGAAAACGAGCGTCAAGATCTGATAACCGCGATATATATCTACGTATATCTGGTACGTCAAAGGAGTGAAGAGTAATGGTTGGCCCCGGAAATAACAGAGGCGGAAATAATAATTACAGAGGAAACCCTTACCCGCAGGATCAGAGACAAAGGCAGGAGCCTGCGTCTCCGCCGCGCCCCGCGCCCGCGGAAAAGCTGCCGGAGGAATATGCCGACAGAGCGGAGCAGGTGATAAAAAAAATCGGCAGGCCGGGCAATTATGACCCGGGAAAATTGACTTTCAGCCTCACCAATACAAAAATACGCCGCCTGCTTTCGCTGATGGTCGGCATCGTGAACGCCGAACGGCTGAGGAAGGAGCCCCTTATGTCGCAGGAAAGCGTCGAAGGGCTGATGATGGCGCGCGTCCGCGTCGCCTACGAAGCGGGGCGCGATCCCGAGGTATCCAAATTTGTCAAAGAGGCGAAATTGATGGAATATATTAAAGGCGTGGGAAAGGACAGAAAAGAATTTCTCCGTTTCGCGCGCTACATGGAGGCCCTCGTGGCCTGGCACCGTTTCTACGGCGGGAAAAACTAAGGAGGAAGCGATCATGGGTGGAAAAATCAAAATAGACACTGAACTGGAAGTCGTCACCGGGATGCATATCGGCGGTTCAAGCGAGTACTCCCCCATCGGCGCGGTAGACAGCCCCGTAGCCTCCGACCCGCGCACAGGACGGCCGATAGTGCCGGGCAGCTCCTTAAAAGGCAAAATGCGCACGCTGCTCTCGGCCAGCCTCGCCGGAGGCGAAAGAAAAACTCCCAACGACGACCCGGAGGAGATATTGCGCCTTTTCGGCGCCAGCGCGCCGAAAATCATTCGCTCCCGCCTTCAGTTCGCCGACGCCTTCGTCGTCAACGCCAAAGAATTCAGCGAAATCGGCCTCACCGAAGTCAAGTTTGAAAACGCCATCAACAGGATCACGCTCGTGGCCAACCCCAGACAGATAGAGCGCGTCGTGAAGGGCGTCAGATTCGGCGTAGGCATCGTCTACGACGCACCGGACGACGAAAAAGAACGCGCGGAAGATATGCGCCTGCTCGCGAAGGCGATGAAACTCCTGCAAATAGACTATCTCGGGGGCCACGGCACGCGGGGCAGCGGACGAGTAAGCTTCAAAAACATAAAACTCACCTCCCCCGACGGCTCCATCGCCCAAGAGGGGCTTGACAGCCTAAAAGAGCTCTTCAAGGAAGCAGAGGGCTATGAACTACTGCCTCTATAAACTTTCCTTCACCTCGCCCCTGCATGCCGGCACGGGTGAGATGGCGAAGGGGCTTGACACCGCGCGGATGACGCTCTGCGCCGACACGCTCTTTTCGGCGCTCTGCCACACGATCCTGAAAAAAGAGGGCCTCTCTTCAATGTCGGAATTCTGCCGCCGCGCCGCCGCGGGAAAACTGCTCTTCAGCGATACGATGCCCTACCGCAAAGAGAGCCTCTACATCCCCAAGCCATACATCAGCCCCTCCGTGAAAAGAGAGGGCGATTCTTCCGCCGACAACAGAAAGGCGATGAAGAAAATGGCCCACATCCCCGTCTCCTCGCTGCCCGCTTTCTTCGCCTCGCTGCGCGGCAAAGGGGAATACGACGCCCTCAAAAACAGAGGCCTATTCGCCGCCTCCTCCATATCCGCAAAAAACACCATCGACGCCGCGGAGGGAGCGACCCCCTATTCCGTCGGCCTCTGGCACTTCGCCGGCAACTGCGGCCTATACTTCATCCTCGGATTCGAAGAAGAAGAGGATTGTGATTGGCTCTCCAACATCCTGACCACGCTGGGAAGCGGCGGTGTGGGGGGAAAAGTCAGCGCCGGATATGGAAAATTCGTCTTAGCGGACGATCCGATTTTTCTTGACGCGCCTTTTGACGACGACACAAACATCCTGAGCAAAATGCTGAGCGACGAAAAAGCGGATATCTACATCAGCCTCACAACCTCTCTGCCCGCCGACGGCGAGCTGGACCATGCGCTTGAAGGGGCCTCCTACGGCGTCACGCGGCGCGGCGGCTTCGTCTATTCCGAAAATTTTTCCGAGCGCCTCGTCAAAAAACAGACACAGTACTTCCTCTCCGCCGGCTCCACCTTCACGCGGCGGTACTCCGGAGAACTATTCAACGTCGCCCCAAACGGAAAACACCCCGTCTTCAGATATGGAAAACCGATCTTTTTAGGAGCTGAGCGCCTATGAAAAACTACCTGCTCAAATTATCCGCCGTCACCGCGCTTCACGTCGGCAGCGGCGTTAAATACTCAAAAAAAGAATACATCTATGACGAAAGCAAAAGGCGCGTTACCCTCATAGATATGGGAAAGGTGATGGGCTGGCTCGTGCGCCAGAACGACCCCGCCCTTATCGACGCCTTCGAGACCTTCATGTTCTCAAGGCAAGACAACGACCTGAAAGCCTTCCTGCGAAGGATGAGGATACCGGAACAAAAGATAAAAGAGGCAGAAATATATTCACTCTCCAGCGGAGACGCCTTTGTGGGAGGCGGAAACAAGCGCGACCTCTGCGCCTTCTCGCGCGACGAGCGCGGAAGGCCATACATCCCCGGCAGCTCGCTGAAGGGGGCGCTGCGCACGGCGCTGCTTGTCCAGGCCCTCCTCGACGGCGAAGGATATCGCGGTGCAGTCGACGTTCATGACGAAAAAGCCGCGAAAAAAACCGCAGAAAACATCGAGACGGCGCTGCTCCACAGATTCAAGCGGAGCGAACGCGCAGAAGACCCGCGCAACAGCCTTATGTCCTGCCTCTCGGTATCAGACAGCGCGCCACTTCCGCAGGAGGCGATAATCCTGGCCGGCAAAGACGACATCTTCACGGACGGGAAAAAAAACTCGCTCCCCATAGTCAGAGAATGCGCCGCCCCCGGCACGGAGATTCGCTTCCGCATCTCTATCTCGCCGGCTGCGAAAGGCTCCCTCTCCATCGAAGAGATAAAAAGAGCGGTAAACTCCTTCGGTAACTACTACCAGAGGACCTACCTGGACAAATATCCTCAAAAGCTGACAGAAGACCTGCGCGGCTGCATCCTCCTCGGCGGCGGCGGCGGCTACTACGCAAAAAACATCCTCTACCCTGCCCATGGCAAAGACCGGGAAAGCGCGCTGCGGGACGCCGTGAATATAATGAAAACAAACTTCGCCAAACACCGCCATGAAAGAGATCTAGGACTGGGGATATCGCCCCGTGCGCTGAAATGCGCGCAAGCCGGGGGCCGCATGCGGCAGATGGGGATCTGCCGCGTAGAAATAGTAGAAATAGAGGAGACGAAATGATAAAACAATACGTCGCCGCGCTCGCTTCGAGAAACGGCGAACAGCTTTCACAGCATGATTCATACGCCCTCTATGCCGCTCTTCTTGAAGAAGCGGGGGAAGAATTCGCCGGCCGCCTCCACAGCGGCAGAGTCGGCCTGGTATCTCAATACCTCACCCCGCTTCCGGGGCGCCAAGAGACCCTCTGGACGGTAAACCTGATAGGAAAAGAGGCCGTCGAGCATGCAGCTCCGGCGCTGGAAGCGATGAAAGAGATCGATCTGCGCTCGAGGGGCCTCTTTCTGTCGATGGAGATCATCGGCATGCGCAGGATAGACAGCCTCTCAGAACTGCTCGGCGAAGCTGGCGGCGACATGGACTGCGGTCGCTTCTTCTTCCGCTTTTTATCCCCCTGCGCCTTCCGCGCCAACAACGAATATGTAAACTTTCCCTCCGTACCGCTTATACTTGGAAGCCTGAGGCAAAAATGGGACGCGGCCTTTCCCGCGGCCCAGGTCAGCGATCCGGACGCGGCCTCCGCGCTAGAGGCCGGTGTGAAAATCACCGGCTACAACCTCCGCGGCGCCTCCTTTCGGATGAAGGGCGTCTCGATCCCCTCATTCTCAGGAGGCGTCACGCTGAACGCGCGCCTCTCTCCGCCGATGCTGCGCCTCTTCCGCCTCCTCATGGCCTTCGCCGCCTTCAGCGGCGTAGGCATAAAGACCACGCTGGGCATGGGAGGCGCGAAGGCTAAGGTATCTCCGCGCCCGCCGGCCAAACAAGGGGTCTGAAAGACGGCTCTCACGCGCACAAAGCGGCCGCACCTTGAAAAAACAAAAGCGGACAGTTCGCGCTCCGGTCTGTAAGCGGCTTCGCGGGACTTTTGCGCAAAATCCCGCCGAAAAGAGGCCGACAAAACGAAGGTTCGCGGAAAAAGCCCTTTTCATGCTTCCACGGACCGGCTTTTTGAAGTATACATTTCAACTCACCCCCACGCGGGGACGAAAACGTTGGATCTCATTATGTGAGTTGGTACGCCTAACAGGTCGTTTCAACTCACCCCCACGCGGGGACGAAAACGTTGGATACATATCATCAAGCTGATGTAACTTATTTCAACTCACCCCCACGCGGGGACGAAAACTTTGTATGACGACGCGCAGCTGCCGGCGGATGAGATTTCAACTCACCCCC
>CAKSWL010000004.1 GCA_934511335.1 uncultured Cloacibacillus sp.
GTTTAAATACCTTGTCCGTAAACAGATAAAGTATGGGGCCGATTTCATCAAGATTATGGCAGCAGGCGGCTTCGCCTCTCCTGGTGACGATCCTGGAGAGATGCAGCTTGACCGTGATGAAATCAAGGCGGTCATCGATACGGCCCACCTTGCGAAAAAAACGGTAATCGCCCACGCCTATACCGCGGAATCGATCGACCTGCTTATCGAGTTGGGAATAGATGAAATTGAGCATGGTACGCTGATGAATGGGAAAACGGCGCAGAAGATGGTGGAAGCCGATGTGAAGTATGTGCCGACGCTCTTTTCGCTGATGCCTCCAGACGATGATATCGACCCTTCGAAGCTGCCGCCTAAAAGCGAGGCTTTTGTCAGAAAATTGGCGAAATATGAAGGACAGTTGAAGGAGAGCCGCGAAATCGTCATCGATTTAGTGAAAAGCGGCGAGATCAAAATCGGCCTTGGCTCGGATATCGTCGGTATCTATCCAAATCATGACGGTTGGCGTGAGTTCAAAGCATGGGTAGACCTCGGAATACCGCCAATGAGGGCGCTATTTGCCGCGACGAGCGTCAACGCCGAAATCGTTGGGCGCCCTGACCTTGGTGCCCTTGTGCCTGGAAAGACTGCTGACATCGTAGCTTGGAAACGGGATCTTATCACTGATCCAAGAGCAGCTTCGGAGTGTGCCTTTGTCATGAAGGATGGTAAGATTTACAAGAATATAAATTAAACTCTGCGGCCATTGTCTTTCTGCCCGGGCCGCTTATGGTTTTGATCGGTGTCAGCGCTGTTCCAATTTCCTTTACAAAACGTCCACGATTATCTTCGCCGCGATCAGCAGCAAAACACCGCCGCCGAAGTATTCGGCCTTTTTGCCGAACTTGGTCCCGAGACGTTTGCCGACGAGCGCGCCGAATATCGAGAAGGAAAATGTGATGACGCCTGCCAGCAGGGCAAGAGTCAGCGCCGAACCGCCGGTGCTTTCGATGGAGAAGCCCACCGCCAAAGCGTCGAGCGAGGTGGCGAAGGCAAGCAGGGCGACGCTCTTCAGCGTTACCGTCATGCAGCTTTCGCCGCCGCCGTCTTTCGCCTCCCTGATCATATTGACCGCCACCCATATTATCAGCGCCGCGGCGATCCACGGCGTCCAGATGTCGAAAAAGTCGGAGAGATGCTGCGCGATCTCGCCGCCCAGCAGCGGCATGAAGAGCTGGAAGAAGCCGAAGGCCGCGCCAAGGATCAGGGCTTCGCGCCGCCGCAGCCCTTCGTGACAGAGGCCGATAGATATAGATACCGAAAAGGCGTCCATCGCAAGGGACGCCGCCGTCGCCGTAAGCGCGAGGCATTCGCCGAACATCACTATTTGCCGTTCCTTTCAAGCCAGCGTTTACGATAGAGGTCGCATACGGAGACGAAGAGCACGAGGATGAGCGGTCCGATGAAAATTCCCAAAAAGCCGTAGACCATGACGCCGCCGAAGAGCCCCATGATGATCAGCAAAGTCGGGATTTCGCTTCCTCCCCCTCTGCCGCTGATGAGGAAGGGGCGCAGCAGGTTGTCGATCGTGCCCACGACGGCAAGTCCCCAAACAAAGAGGATGGCGGCGTTTTTCAGGTCTCCCGTAAGCGCCAGGTAGATAGAGCCGGGGACCCAGACGACGGCCGTACCCGCGGGAAACATGCCGAAGAAAAACATCAGCATGCCGAAGAGCGCCGGGCTGCCAAGGCCGACGAACCACCAGCCGACGCCGCCGACAAGGGCCTGCAGCGCGACGGTGAGGATGATGCCGTAGACGATGGAGTTCAGGAGGCTGCCGGTGCGGGAGAAAAAGTCTTCGCTCTCATCTGGCGAAAGGGGGATGACGCTTTTTATATAGTTTATGATCTTTACCCCGTCGCGGATGAAGAAAAAGGAGATCATCGTCGTTATCATCGCGTTGAGGATGAAGCTGGAACCCTGTTCGATGATGTGCGCGGAGAGCGAGCTTAGAAATTTCGCCGACCACTGGGCGAAGGATTGGAGCAGAGACTTCACGGCGGCGGAATTTTCCAAAAATGAAGCTGCATAGTCGGCGGCCCATAGCGGCAGCCAGGCGGGGAAATTAAAATCCCTGCCGCTGTAAGCCTGGTGCTGGATCTTGTTGAGAAGCTGCGAGAATTTGGCTCCCATGCCGGCGGCCTCGGCCCCCAGCGTCGAGAGGGCGCAGATGATGGGAGCGATGCAGATGATCAGCAGCAGCGCGAGCGTAACGCCGGCGGCAATGCTCGGAAAACGCTCCCGCAGCATCCGGCGGCTGACGAAGCGGTATATCGGCGCCGAGATAAAGGAGAGCATCGCCGCCCAAAGAAGCGGCGTCGCAATCGGAGCCGTTATGTCCCAGGCAAGGAGGGCGAAGAAGAGGAAAAATATTAAAAAGGGCATGTTGGAGCCGAAAAAAGTTGCCGATTCCTGGCGTGGGTTCATATAATAAAATTCCTCTCGATGTTATAATAAGATACGAAGGATATTATACATCAACCAGTTACAGAAAGAGGTGGGTGTTTTGAGCATGCCGGCAGAAAATTTATATTACCGGGAGGAAAGCGGCGCCGTTCTTTCCGGCGATGTCGATAGATTGGAAAATGAGATGGCAAACGAAGCGGAACCGGAATCTCAGGCAGTTTTTAAAAAGGCGATCAAGGTGATAGCGGTTGGCGGCGGCGGCGGAAACGCCCTTAACCACATCATATCGCGCGGCATTGAAGGCGTCGATATGCTTGCCGTGAACACCGACATTCGTTCGCTTGAGATGTCACTCTGCGGTTCAAAGATAATCCTTGGCGAACAGGTGACGAAAGGGCTTGGGGCGGGAGCGATGCCGGAGGTCGGCGAGCGCGCCGCGCTTGAGTCGATAAACGATATCCGCGACTACCTGAAGGGCACCGATATGGTCTATCTGGCAGCGGGGATGGGCGGCGGCACGGGGACTGGCGCCATTCCCATCATCGCGCGCGCCGCGAAGGAGATGGGGATCCTCACGGTGGCGGTGGTGACGAAGCCCTTTTCGTTTGAGGGCAAGCGTCGGCGCCGCTATGCGGAGGAGGGAATAAAAAAGCTCTTCCCTGAGGTGGACGCGCTGATCGTCGTGCCAAATGACAGGCTGCTCGACATCTCCCATAAAGCGACCCCTATAACGGAGTCCTTCTCCCTCGCGGACGAGATACTCCGTCAGGCCGTGTTGGGCGTCACCGACCTTGTGACGCGCCCTGGACTCGTAAACGTCGACTTCGCCGACCTGAAGACGGTCATGAGCGGCGCGGGACGCTCCGTGATGGGAATCGGCGCCGCAAGCGGCGAGGACTGTGTGATAAAAGCGGTGAAGAACGCGCTCGAAAGCCCGCTGATGGAATGCTCGATGTGCGGCGCGAAGGGCGTGTTGATGAACATCACCTACAAGAACGAACTGTCCCTTTATGAGATAGGCCGTGCCGCGGAGATCGTGGAGGGTGTCATCTCGGAGGACGCCAACTTTATCTGGGGCTGCGTTTCGGACCCGCTGATAGAGAACGACGTTGAGATAACCGTCGTCGCTGCGGGGTTTGACGAATACCAGGGCGATCCGCCGCGTTCGGCGAAAAAAGAGGAGCCCGCAGCCGAACCGGCAAGGAGCGGATCTGCGGCTGCGGCGACCGGACCGGCGGCGGTTTTTACGCCGGCCGAAGAGCCCGCCAGCGAACAGGCTGCGCCGCAGTATGAGCGCGTTCGTCTTTTTGAGCGCGAGGGGCACGTTCCCGCTTGGCTTCTGGAGGAGGAGCCGGCAGAGGCGAATGCCGCCGACGGCAAGAGGCCGACGAATTTTACCAAACCTTCCCTATACGAAGCCTACGATAATCCCACCTTCGTCCGCAAAGGAAACAGTTTGAAAAAGCCGCAATAAGCAGCCTCATAAAAAGCGATCATATCTCAGAGCCTTGGGAGCCCTTCCGCACGCAGGAAGGGCTCCTTTTTTTATTATCCTCTGGCCGTGTGAGGGAAAGCGGCATAATAAGTCAAATAAAATCAAATCGATTATACACATTTATCCTGTGGATGGTGTGAATAAGGCAGCCGGCAGAGGCGAAAAATCTTGCTGAATGGTATAATGTGGGGGTTCGTGAAAAAGAAACAGCCACGCTATTAAACGGAGGAATAAAAGGATGTCCGTGAAAACAGACGCAGAATTTGATTATGAGATATGTTCAAGCAAGATAAGGCCGATAGCAGAGGCCCTCATCAAGAAATACGACGAACTGCATCATATAGATCCCGATAAGATACTTTTCGTAGTCAACCATAAGAGCGCGGGAAGCAAAAAGCAGATGACCCTTGCCAAGACGACGAAGATCTCCCCGAAATGGACGGAGCTTCTCTATCAGCTCGGCTCCTGCTCCTACTTCTACATGATCGAGTTTTACGCGAAGACGACGGCCGCGATGGATGAAAGTCAGATGGTGGCGCTCGTCTACCGCGAGCTGCGCCGCATCGGGCCGGAGGGCGAGATCCTGACCCCCGACGTCCACGACTGGTGGCAGATCCTGATGGGGCTTGGGCGCAAATGGTTCTACCCCGACAGCACATGCCCAAATCTGCTTGATGATAATGTCGACTGGAAGAAGCTGATGGGCACCTATTACGAGGAGACGCGCCGGGAGGAATAACGGTTACTATAAAATCCGCATCCCCAACACATTAACACCAGAAATCGCCCATAAAACCTTCACATCAGCGGCCTATTTTATGTTCGTATAGATCAAAACAGAGGATGCTGCCGATGGTGAAGGTTTTTTTGATAGATTAAGATTAAAGGAAGCTGCCGCCAACTCGAATCAAGCGCCGCCTCTCGCCGGCCTGCCGGCCGGACGGCAAAAGGCGGAAGGAGAAACCCCTCTTCCGCCTTTTTGTATGCCTGTAAGTTCATTTCGCCGGCCGTCAATCTCCCGCGCCGCGGGAGGTATCATCGGGCTATCATGAGCCGAGCTTGATCCGTTCGTATTGCGGCTCTAGCCTGTTATTGACGGTGATAGAGAATATTTCCAAGATCGGCAGCCGACGCCAGATCACCTCGCCGCCCTCTTTCAGCGTCAGCCTGATGTCGCTGAGTCCGAGGATTTCATCTCTGCCGATGTCGCAGGAGGTCTGGGCCCCGGCGGCGAGCGCCTTCGGGAGTCTGTTTGCCGACCACTGTCCTTTTCCCGTCTGTGAGATGTACAGTCCTGTGATCTCGCGCCCGCTCTTGTTGACGATCTCCAGCGGAGCGCCGCCGCCCGCGCATTCTGCGGCGTGAAGGGTTCCCGCCGCAGAATGCGTCAATAACAGAGCGGCGGCGGCTAGAAACAATAAATTTCGAAGCATTTTATCACCCCTGTCTTTAAATATCAAAACGAGAAACGCCGGCCGCCGTTCTCAGCGCCAGCGCTCGCGCACCAGAGGACTTTCGTCCCATTTCATCTCCGTAAGGAACGAACGCTGCGCCATTTCCGCCAGCGGGAGCTCGATTTCAGCCCGCATCGAAAGCGGCACTTCAAGCCTCATGACGACGTCGGCGCCGTACTCAACACCTACGCGCTCTTCGGGGAAGCCCCATTTACGCAGCGTTGTGGAGAGCGTCTTTGAGTAATCGTAACCGCAGCGCAGCAGAAGTGCGTTGTGAAACTCCATCTCGACGGTGCCAGCCTGTTCCACGGCAAGTTCGGCCGCCGCTTTGTAGGCCTCGATCAGCCCACGCACGCCGAGCTTGATCCCCCCGAAATAGCGTGTGACGACGATAAGGGTATTGGTGAGCTCATGGCGCTTGATCGTCCCAAGGATCGGCCGTCCCGCGGTTCCGGCGGGTTCTCCCGCGTCGGAACAATGTTCCAGCGCCGCGCCGCCGCCGATACGATAGGCCCAGCAGTGGTGGTTGGCTTTCGGGTAGAGCTCAGGAAATTTTTTTATCGTTTCCGCCGCTTCGTCCGCGTCCAGCACTATCCTCACGGAGCCGATGAAGCGCGAGCGCTTCTCGGTCAACTCCGCGTCGCAGTCGCGGCGGGGCGCACAAAAGGGGCTCAGCCGATCTGCGGCCATATCGCTTTCAGCCGGGAGTATGTCGAGGCGAGGGACTCAGAGACGACCCTTACCTCGCCGACGACGGGCATGAAGTTCGTATCGCCGTTCCAGCGCGGGACGATGTGCATATGCAGGTGCTGGTCTATGCCCGCGCCCGCTGCCTTGCCGAGGTTCATGCCGATGTTGAAGCCGTGCGGCTGCATCAGCGCCGTCAGCGCCCGGACCGACTTTTGTACCAGCGCCGTCATCTCGCCGAATTCCGCCGCCGCGAGGGAGGTGACGTCCGCGGTGTGACGGTAGGGGACGACCATGAGGTGTCCAGGGTTGTAGGGGTAGGCGTTCATGATCACAAAGCAATGCTTTCCGCGTTCGACGATGAGGCGCTTTTCATCCTCGTCGAGCTTGAGGAAATTGCAGAAGATGCAGCCCTTCTCCTGAGGGTCACCGCTGTCTGAATTTGAAAGTATATACTGCATACGCCAGGGGGCGAAGATTTTATCCATATCGGCCATCCTTTCTGTCGCGATTTCTTTTGCAGGGCCTAGGCCCCGGTCCGCGTTATCATCCGCCGCAGGCCGGGCGTATCCCGTCTTGCATGCCTTCCCGCAGCTTCCTTAATTGTGCATATACATTATATTGCTTTTAATGGTTTTGATGGAGCCTATATTACAAAATAATAATATAATAGAGGCGGAGTTACCATAAAAGGAGGAGAAGGGATGAAAATCAGCAGGAAAATCACTGTTTTCGCGTTGCTTGCGCTTCTCGTCGCCGGCGCGGCGCAGGCCGCCTTCGCAGAGACGGCGCACATGAGGCGGATCCGTCTTGCGACCGATCTTATCAATAAGATGGCGAAGGAGCAGGACGCCGACGCGCTTGCCGACGTTATCAAGTCGGGCAAGGGAGTCGCCGTCTTCCCGGCGGTGACGAAGGCGGGGCTCGGTATCGGCGGACAGACCGGCGAGGGAGTAGTCCTGCTGCGGAAACCCAACGGCAAATGGAGCGGCCCCGCCTTCATGGGCATCAACGGCGCTTCGATCGGCTTCCAGATCGGCGTGCAGTCTGTGGGGCTCGTACTCGTCATCACCAATGAACAGGGGCTGCGGGCCTTTACGGGAGGCAACAGCTTTAAGCTCGGCGCCGACGTGGCGATCGCCGCCGGCCCGGTCGGGCGCGACGCCTCCGCCGCGACGGATGGACGCGCGAAGGCCTCCATCTACAGCTATTCGATCTCCAAGGGGCTTTTTGCCGGCATCTCCATCGACGGCTCGGTCATCAACCAAAACCGCGACGCGAACAAGGCCTACTGGGGACGCGACATTTCGGCGGCCAACGCGCTGAAGAGGCCCGCGAGCGATAAGCGGATCACGCCGCTCGTCAATGCCCTTAATAATCTGATTAAAAAGGCCCCCAAATAGGTTCGTCCGCATATCTCAGAGAGCCGCTCCTCCGCCGCGCGAAGGGGCGGTTTTTTTGTTGCCGCGCGCACCGTCGATACGGTAATTTTACCGCCCCGCACAAAGGCAATTTGCCATTTTTGCCGCCCGCGCTCTGAGGTAAAACTATAGTCAGAAAACAGGAGAGGGGTAATAGGACATGAAAAGACTTATCGGAATTTTTTGCTTCATGATAATCGCGGTATTCACCCTCATTTTCGTTAATGAGGCTTACGCGGCGGAGGAGCCGCTATACGTGAGGCGCATCGAGATGGCGGCCGACCTGGTCAACAAGATGGCACGGCAGGCGGACGCGGCGACGATGGCCGATGCCATCCGTTCGGCGAAGGGCGTGGCGATATTTCCCGATGTCGCCAAGGCCGGTTTTATAATCGGCGCCGAAGAGGGACAGGGCGTCGTGCTGCTGCGCACGGAAAACGGCGGTTGGAACGGACCGGCCTTTATGGGGATTACGGGCGCTTCGATCGGTTTTCAGGTCGGAGCGGAGTCGATCGGGCTCGTGTTGGTGATAAATAACGAAAACGGCCTGCACGCCTTCACCGGCGGCAACAGCTTCAAGCTCGGCGCTGATGTGGCCGTCGCGGCGGGGCCGGTGGGCCGGCAGTTTGGCGCCTCGACGAACGCGCCGCTTAAGGCCTCCCTTTACAGTTACTCTATGGCAGAGGGGCTCTTTGCGGGGATCTCCGTCAGCGGCTCCGTGATTAATCAAAACAGAGACCTCAGCCTCGCCTACTGGGGTAGGAAGATGACAGCGCAGCAGGCGCTCGCCGAGCCGGCCACCGGTACGAAGGTATTGCCGCTGGTGCGGGCGCTGAACGGGCTCCTGGAAGGAGAAAGGTAGAAAAATATAGCGCCTCGCAACAAAAGCGGCGCTTTAAATATACAGGTGCCAGGCAGTGAAGCGGGAATATCCTTTCGTCAAACGCAAGAGGATATTCCCGCCTTTTTGCGGCATCCCCTCTCTAAAGCAGCTCCTCCAAAAACCTCTCCGCCGCCTCGCCGCGCGGGATTTCCTCCCGCTCAAGCTCGTTTATAACGCGGCCGTAACTCAGGATTTTGAAGTGCGCGCCGAGCCGCCGCGCCTGCGCGAGGCTGTGTGAGACCATGATCATCGGTATTCGTTCTTTCAGTTTGTCTAAGTGTTCCTCGATCAGCTCCGCTGACTTTTTGTCAAGCGAAGCCGTCGGCTCGTCAAGCAGAAGGATGTCTGGTTCGAGCGCGAGCGTCCGCGCGAGGCATATCCGCTGCTGCTGACCGCCGGAAAAACTCGCGGCGTGCTGGTTTAAGCGGTCTTTCACCTCATCCCAGAGGCCGACGTCGCGCAGGCTTTTTTCCATGCGGAGCTCAGCCTCCTCCCTTTTCAGTCCCAACGTCAGCTCAAGCGGGAGCGTCATGTTTTTCCGCAGGGAGAGCGGCAGTGGGTTAGGGCTCTGGAAGACCATGCCGACGCTGCGTCTGATCAGCGTTAGATCCGGTGCCTCGCTGCCGTAAATCGATTTCATACCGTCTCTTATCGAAAGCCGCACCTCTCCCTCTCCCGAATATCCCGCAAAGCTTTCGTTCAGCCGGTTCAGAGCGCGCAGCAGCGTCGTCTTGCCGGAGCCGGAACGCCCCAGCAGGACGGTGACTCCGCGGCGCGGAATGTCAGCCGTAACGCCGTGCAGCACCTCTTCGCCGTTAAAAGAGACGCGCAGCCCCCTAATCTCAGCGCAATTTTCCATGACGTCAATATATCCCCTTCCAGCGGCGCTCCATGCCTCTCTGGCAGAGCCAGGCGATCCCCATCAAAAAGGCGGAGAGCAGCAATAAAACCAGCGAGGCGCCGAATCCGCGCAGCAGTTCGCTTTCGTCGGCATACTGCGCCGCGGTGTAATAGATCAAAAACGGCAGTGCTTCAAACTTGGCGGCGAGCCCCGCCGGCAGCCCCGAATTCACGACCACTCCCGTCAGCATTATCACGGCGGTATCCTCCGCCGCGCGTCCCATTGAGAGTATTATCCCGCCGAGTATGCCGCGCGCGGCGGCGGGGAGCAGCAGCCGGTGCAGAATCTGATTTTCGGAAAAACCCAGCGAGGCACCCGTTAATTCGAGCATCGGCGGCAGGCTCTCCAATGAAGAGCGCGTCGCTACGACCAGCGCCGGCATCACAAGCAGCGCAAGGCAGAAGGCGGCTATAGAAATACTCGTCGTCGCCTCCGGCGCGAACGTATGCCGCAGCGCAAGGATCAGGACGAAGCCGAACAGCCCCATGACGATCGAAGGCACGCTTGCGAGCAGATCTATGGCAAGCGACAGATTTTCCTTCGCGCGGCCCCTCGCGAAACGCGCGAGATAGATGCCGCAGCCGATGCCCGGAAGCGCCGCCATGAGCATTGTGAGGGCTACGAGACAAAAGGTCCCTGCGAAAGCCGGCCAGATGCCGTCCCATACAGGGCGAAGCCCCATTATCGCCTCATAGGCGGGAGTGTCGCCAAAAAAGAGCGGCCGTCCCAGAACGGGAAGTCCCTTGTCAAGGAGGAAAATAATCAGTGCCCCGCAGGCTCCGAGCACATATACCGCCCCGGCGCCGGCGATTATTCCGTAAAGGACCAGCCGTCTTTTCATCGCGTCTTCCTCGCGCGCAGCATCCTGAAGAGGATATTCGCCCCGGTGCTCAGCGCAAGCAGGATGCCGCCGGCGACAAAGAGAGAATAGTAGGCCGTGCCGCCGACGTCTGAGGAGAGCACGAGCCCGATGTGCGCCGTCAGCGCCCGGATCGCTTCAAAGGGCGAAGCCGGATACTGCACGGCGTTTCCGGCCAGCATCGTCGGGATCATCGTATCCCCCGCCGCGCGCCCGAAACCCAAAAGCGCCGCGCCCCACAGCCATTCCCGCGAGGCCGGCAGCACGACGTAGACGAGATGTTCGGCGCGCGAGAGGCCGAGAGACTCGGCTGCCAGACGGCTCTCCAGCGCCATCTGGGCTACGGCGCCCTCCATTGTCAGCACCATCGTCGGCGTAATAAGCAGCGAGAGAACGAGCGTAGCTGTGAACCACGAGAAGCCCGAACCGCCGAACCCGTCGCGTATCAGCGGCACGAGCAGGAAGACCGAAGCGAAGCCGTAAACGACCGTGGGGATCGCCGTCATGAGGCGAAGCAGCGATGAAAGCAGCGAGGCACTGTATTTTTCACCGAAGCCGTGTATATAGCAGACGCAGCCGAAAGCGATCAGCCAGCCCACGGCCAGCGAAGAAAACGAGAGCGCGATGGTCGCCGCGATCATCGGCAGAATGCCGAAGTCCTGAGTTTCGGGATGCCAGACGGAGGTAAAAAGCGTAGGCCCGCTCATAAAGAGCCCTTCCACGGCACAGAAAGTGATAAAGACGAAAACGGTCGCCAGAAGCGCCGCCACATATAACGCCGAGGCGCGCAGCCATAGCGGGGTATTTGGTGAATCCATCATCATAGACCGCCTGTGGGCAAGCGGGGCGCCGAAAAAGATTTTCCAGCGCCCCGCAGGATTTTTTACTTCTTCCGCGGAAGCGGGATGTAGCCGCTGTCCTTGATTATCTGCGCGCCTTCGGGCGAGTAGATGTAGTCGATAAAGAGCGCCGTGAGCCCCGCCGGCTTGCCCTTAGTGTTCATGAACAGGTCGCGCACAACGGTATATTTGCCGCTTGCGGCGTTTTCCTGCGTCGCCGTCATTCCCGCGAGCTTAGGAGCCTTGGTCGACTTGTCGATATGGCCGATGCCCACATAGCCGATCGCGCGCTGGTCTTTAGCCACCGCGGTCTTCATCGCGCCGTTGGAATTGACGACGTTGGCCTTTGCCGTGACGCTGTTTTTCTTGATTGCCTTGTCGGTGAAAACTTCGCGTGTGCCGCTGCCGTCCTCGCGCACATAGAGATTGATCTCCGCGTCTTCGCCGCCGACCTCTTTCCAGTTGGTGACCTTACCCGTGTAGATATCGATCAGCTGCTCGAAAGAGAGCTCTTCCACCTTGTTGGCGGGGTTCACGACGACTGCGACGCCGTCGATCGCGAAGGGGAAGGTCTCGAGGCCGTACTTCTCGACTTCGTCCTTCTTCAGCGGGCGGCCGGTATTGCCGATCTCCACAAGTCCTTCGCCCACCTGCTTCACGCCTACGCCGGAACCGCCGCCGGCGACGGTGATGCGAATGTCGGGGTTTGCGCCCATGATGCGCTTCGCCGCCTCCCGCATGACGGGAATATGCGCCGTACCGCCGGCGATATCGATCTTACCCTCCTGCCCTTTGAAAACCTCCAGCGGGGAGGCCGCGAAGGCCGTGGCCGCAAAAAGACATACTACTGCCGCGATGAGAAACTTCTTCATGATACAAAAACACTCCTTATTATTTTTTTATATTGATTGACACCCTATTAGCCGCGAAAGACTAAATGGCAGACCAACGACAGGCAGCCGCCGCCGGGGCGCTGCCATCTTAAACACGCAAGAATGCAGGGGGAATCTTATATCAGGAGGCCGGGGTCTTTATCTGGCCGGAAGTAAAGGTTCGGCGAAAAAAGAGTGTCCGGCGGCCGTGCAATGCATCCCGTGCATTTTACCAGCGCTAAATCACGTCATTCTTCCCACCGTCCTTAAAATCGTTACACCATATCTATGTAATATCACACTGAACCCGCTAAATGTCAATGTATTTTTCCGGCGTAAAGTTAGAATTTAGGCGGAGCGACAAAAATAAAGGAGGCCCTTCTCTTTTCGCGAAAGGACTCTCCCTGCTTTCTGCCTGCCGTCAATGAGGCGCCGCTACAATTCTGAGGTGCAGTGCGGACAGCGTGTCGCCCGCTCGTCGATCTCCGTAAAGCAGTGGGGGCAGAGGCGCGGCGGCTTCTCCGGCTTGGGCGCTTCGGGCCGCCGCAGCCGGTTTGTGAATTTGACGATTATGAAGATGGCCCACGCCTGAATGAGGAAGTTGATCACGGTGTTGATAAAGAGGCCGTAGGCGATGACGGGGATGTTCTGCGCCTGAGCTTCGGCGAGCGTCGCCGCCGGCCTGCCCGAAAGGTTGATGAAAAGGTTGGAAAAGTCGATGCCTCCCGCCAACAGCCCGATCGGCGGCATGAGAACGTCACTGACGAGCGAGGTGACGATCTTCCCAAATGCCGCGCCGATGATGACGCCGACCGCCATATCCATAACGTTGCCGCGCACCGCGAATTCTTTAAAGTCCTTGAGCCATGCCATAAAAACCCCTCCTGTGATTATTTGAAATAGCGGATGCCTATCCTAGAGATTATGATATCACATCATCGGCCATACGATAGACGGCCCATGGCCCAGCTTTTATCGCCGGCCGTTTTGCACGGCTTGTCCCGCGGTGTGCCGTTCGCGGTTTTCATCATGCAAAAAGGCGGAGAAAAAGCTCCCCGCCCCTCCTGTTGTATTACTACGGGATACCTTTTGTCCTATGCCGGCAGCATGTATTTCTTGAAAGCCCTGTCGATCATCGTTACGCAGAGATACATGCCGATAACCCCCGCAACAATACATATCCAGTTGATCCACATGCCGATGCCGATCGAAATCAGCAGACTGCCGACGGCCCCGAATAAGCAGGCTTTAAGTATGCTGTAGTCTATCTCCTGCCCCTGTTCGTCAAACCCCGGAAGCCGCGGCCTGACCTCTTTAGCGCCGGCGAGCGATATGACGACGAGGCAAACGAAAGAGGCGGCGACGCCCCAGATTATCGGCAGCGGGAGCTTCATCCAGACCGCGGCGGAACAGACGGCGCCGCCTGATACCATGCCCGCGGCACAGCCCCAGCCTGTACAGCGTTTCCAAAATAGGGCGCACATAAAGGGTAGGAACATCATCGACGAGAAGGTGCTGTAACCGACGGCGACGATCGTCAGGATACCTTTGAACTGGAGTACAAGCAGCGAAGCGACGGCGGCGATGACGAAAGTGAGCACGCGGCAATACGTGAGTTTCTGCTTTTCCGTAGTACTCTTGGGAAGCGCTGGCTCCACCACGTCAACCATAAGACAGAGGACGCAGACCTGAAGATATGAATCAAGGGTCGAGATCGTCGTTGCCAGGATCGCGGCGATGAAAAGCCCGATCAGTCCGTGAGGCAGCACTTCGGAGATCAGTGCAAAAATGACGCCGTCGTTGTTGCCGCCGAGCACCGCAGGGTCGACGATCATCGCCGCGCCGAGGCCGAGGAAGGTGATGACGCCGGCGAATAGCGTACAATAAGCAAAACCAAGCATGCTCCCCTTTACGGAAGTCTTTTCGTCTTTGGCGGATATGAACCTCTGGACATGCGCCACATCGCAGCAAGAGGCGAGCAAGCCGGAGAGCAGGTAGCCGAGCCACCACATATTGGGGCGCAGCGAGAAAAACTGTGCCGCCTCAAGGGTACTGTGCATCGCGGAGGGAGTGATACCGTGCAGCAGTATCATCGCACCGGGCAGCACGACAAAAATCATCGGCGTCATGATCAGCCACTGAAAGACGTCGTTGTAGACGACGGAGACGAGTCCGCCGATACTCACATAGCTAAAGGAGACGACGATGCCGATGACGAGCGCGAGCTGATAGGTCATGCCGTATTTGTAAAACATCAGGTGGATGAGCAAGCCTAGCGCCGCCATCTGGCTGCAAAGGATTGAAAGGGCGAGCCAGGCCCCCGCGACGCCGGATAGTTTTCTTAAAAGGGGGTTTCCAAAGCGCGCGACGAAGACATCGCCCACGCTCGTGATGTCGAGCTTGTCAGCGCACTTGCGCAGTTTCCTCGCCATGCCGCAGGCGATGGAGAACCAGGCGCCTAGGCTGTAGCACTGCCCCGGAATCAGAGTGCCGGCGCCGTTAACATAGGCGCCGCCGCTGTAGCCGAGAAGCGCGCCGGACCCCTTCATCGAGGCGCCTTGAGTGCAGAGGGTGGCGAAGACACCGAAAGATTTGCCGCCAACGAGGAAGTTTTCCGTTCCGCCGTCGCCGTTTTTCAGATCTTTCGTCTTTTTATAGCTGAAGTAGATCCCGTTTCCCACGAGAATACAGAAATATAGAATCAGAACGATGATATCCAAACTGTTTGTCTTTAAGTAATCCATGGTATCCATTTATTACCTGCCTCCTTTGTGATCTTTTGTTTTTGCGAGCATCGAAGGAAGGAAAGCGGTGAGGCTCCCTTTGACAATGGCGGTCGAAAGCGTTTTGCCCGTCGTTTCGTTAATGTCCGACATTCCCGTAACGGGCGGGACTTACCCCCGTTATCTTCAGGAAGGTCTTTGAAAAATGGCTTTGGTCAGTGAAGCCGAGCTCGTAGGTTATCTGAAGCAGCGTCAATCCTTCGGCCATCATCTCTTTCGCCCGATTCACGCGCAGCTGGTTTATATAGGCGTGCGGCGAGAGGCCGACCTCTTCCTTAAAAAGCCTCATGAGATAAAAAGGGCTGATGTGGGCGATCTCCGCCAGCTCTTCGATATTCGGCACAGAAACGAAGTTGTCCTTCAGGTATTGCTTAACGGCTAAAATATGCGACGATTTCACGACCATCCGAGAAAGGATGTTGCCGGTCATCTTTGACAAGAGCCGTTCCGAGCTTTTTATGATGTCGTGGATGTCGGCTGTGGATCCGGCCTCTACGTTTCGCTGAATGTTAAGGTAGTCCTCCCAGAGCGCAGGGTCGGAGAAGCACGAAACGGCGGCCTTTTCCTCTTCAATGGCGCGCCTTACGCCGCCAGAGAGAATTTCTTCTTTAACAAAGACGGTCCGGTACGAGCACTCTCCCATCTGTGAAGAAAGACTGAAGCTGTGCGGCACCTCCGGCCCCAAAATGAGGAAATCTCCCGGCTTCAAATCAAGTCGAAGCTCCCGGAAATTCAGGGGCAGAACGCCGCTTTCGACAATGCTGATGGTGTAGCCGTGATGCAGGTGCGAAGAGTCCCGCGTGGGGGACAGATTTTTGGCCGTTAAAAAATCCATGCCCTGAAGAGTCTTTCTTCTCCAAAGTTTTCTTACGGTTCGGTATTTCTCTTTCATCTGTACTCCCCCTCTTCAAAGCAAAGCCGCCCGCCGGCATAGTTTCACCGGCAGACGGCCTT
The DNA here is from genome assembly GCA_934511335.1 of uncultured Cloacibacillus sp. Classification (GTDB taxonomy): domain Bacteria; phylum Synergistota; class Synergistia; order Synergistales; family Synergistaceae; genus Cloacibacillus. The sequence goes on from CAKSWL010000004.1 coordinate 15,594, forward strand.
CATTTCGCTACCTCTTCCAGAGCGGCGAGGATAATGGCCCGGCGCTCTTTATATTCGGTTTCTCTGTGATCGTTAGGATTTGCCAGCGGATGCGGTATCGCCGCTCCGTGCACGACCCGGTTGCTTCCGAAGGTATGGGCGATCGGGTCTATCGCCGTGATGTGGGCGCAGGGGATGCCCCTACGCTCTACCTCTTTGGTGATTGCTGCGCCGCAGCGGGTGCAGGATCCTCAGGTGGATACCATGATCGCGGCATCGACGCCGGCCGCAGCCAGCGAATCGGCGATTCCGCGTCCGAAAGCCTCGCCGTTGAGCAGCGATGCGCCCGTGCCGACAGTGGTATAGTAATATTCATGCAACTTGCCGATGACTCCCTCTTTTTCCAAGCCGCGCATAACGTCTATGGGTACGATGCGGTTAGGGTCGGCGTTGGCAAAGCTGGTGTCGTATCCGCCGTGTATCGAGACGATGGCGCGGGGCTCAAGGTGCTCCGCGCCGCCGACGGGGTAGACGCCGTACTTGGTGGCGGAAGAGCTTTCTATCTTGTCGGGATTTCCCGCCGGTACTATGCCGCCTGTGTTGAGCAGCGCGATCGTCGCCCTGCTCAGCTCCTTTACAGCGGGGGCGACGGCCACCTTTTCGGGGATGGCCTGGAGGTATTCCGAGGCAAATGGCTCACCGGATATTTTTTTTAGAAGCATCTCCACGGCGCGACGGCCGCCGTTTTCTTTACGGAAAAAGTTCTTTCTGGTATGGCGATGGAAATAGTTCTCTTCCGATGCGGAGCCGAGCTCACGACCCGTGAGCAGTTTTTCCGTGAGCTTCGCCATCTCCTCAAGCGCCGGTTTGATGGCACGCGCCGAATTTCCCGTCTTAATGATGAACATTTCGTCGCGGAACATCTCCACGGCGGGACTCTCTGCGTTCATGCCGGCGACGCCGGGGATGCCCAGCGCCTCTTTCGCCCTTTTAATCACGTGGCCGCAGGCGAAGCCGTACCTTCCGGCGTAAAAGGAGGGACCGGCGATGATGATATCCGGCCGGTATTCCGTCAGCGCCTTTGTGAAATCGGCGAGCGCCGCGTCGGTATGCTCTGCGAAATAGTTATCGCCGCAAACATAGGTGGCACATATCTGGGCTTTACCGCCGAGGAGCTTGTTTATTTCAGCGCCGGGGCCGATCGCGCCCACTATTAGCCTTGGTTCAAAATCGGCCTTCTCCTCGCCGCCGATCCCCGCGAAGAACTGGTTTATATAATGAAGAATTTTATACGCCATCTAAAAGCCCCCTTTTATATCCAATCCGCGGAGAGGCGGCCAATGCCCGCCTGCGCGCAGGAACATGGAATGTGAATAAGCTCGGTGTAAAAGTACCCCGACTCCTCCGGGTCGCGGTCTATCACCGATCGCACGAGCGCCAGCGATGCCGGGTTGCCGATCAGCGTTCCGAGCTCTTCCGGCACGGCGAGCAGCTGGTGGGTGTTGCCGACGCTGACCATTGCGTTGCACTCAGGCACCCAGTCGGCAAGGCCGGGGCTCTTTCCGTCACGGCCTCCGAGCTCGTCGGAGATGATCACCGTGCGTATCCCAGCCTCCTCAAGATTCTTGACGTTAAGCATGATATCCTCGTCGGGATTGCCGTGCCCCTCGGTGACGAGAACAGCCCCCTTAGCTCCCAGGAGCTTTGCTAGCTTGGCGGTGAAAAGGCTGGCGCGGTGCTTGCCTTCCAGCGTAGTCACTTCATTGTGGAGGATCACACCGAGGAAGCGGAGGCGCTTGCCGTGCTGCGCAAAAAACTCCTCGACTACGGGACTGTTCTGTACCTCGTACATATATTGTTTGTCTGAGCAGACCGTGCAGTGTGCTCCGAGGAATGTCGTGACCGCCCCGTCAAGAATCTCGTTGGGGTGGAGTATCGTTGGAATCAGCGTCGTTCCCGCGAGCTGTCCATAGACGTGGAAGTCGATGATCTCCGGATTCTGGCTGAGCAACTGCATCACGTAGACCACCCCTGGGAGCTCTTCATCTGCGGGCATGAGTTCATAGCTTACAACCTCGTCGGCCTTGACGCCCGCGCAGCATTCCGCAAGGTAAACGGCGAGACGGAGAGAGGCAAGGCGGCAGGCTTCATCCGTCGATAGCGTTTCCTCTTTGAGTACCTCCGGCTTGACGTGTGCCTCCAGTACAATGTTGAAGGTCTTTGAAAATGGAGTATAGTCAGCGGCGGGGCCGCTCATATCCACCAGCCCCCCAGTTCGGCACTTTAAGTCGTCGTCGCCGCTTTCTGTGACGAGGACTGCACAGTTTTTCAGCGCAAGCGTCGCGCCGATGCCCGCCTGTCCCATCCCGCCGACGATGCCGGGGAAGATCACGCCCTCGCCGGTGATTTTGCATCTTGGTTCGACCGCGGCTTTGACAGGGATGATTCTGACGCTCTCCCCAGGCCGTGCGAAATGTAAAGAAAAGCCCGCTACCGCTGGAAATTCGCCGCATGAAGCAATGGCTTCATCTCTGTTGACATAAAGGATGCCATCGTTTACCGTAGTCTTATTCCCCCACTTGACGCCCTTTATGTTTATCTTATGAAGATCTAGTTTCAAGACGTCCCTCCCCTTCTCTGTGCCTCCGCCATGCCGGCGAATGACGGAAAGCGTCATTGTGAAGATTACGTCGTTATATTAAAAGAAAGAGAGACTTAAAGTCTTGTAAAAAAATGCAATAAAAGTGATAGATGTAATGAAATTTTATCGGTAATTAAAAATCTTAGATAAAAGTACAGTCTTAAATGACAATATGGCCGGAGGCGCAAAGACTTAAAAAAGCGGTATTTATAAATAAAAATATACTGCTTTTATACTTAACAAAAATAAATAAAAAGGAAGAGAGCCCGCTCTCCTCCTTTTCTTCTAGCCGTTACACCCCGTACAGCCGCCGCAGGCGTCGGTGCGGGCGCCGGAGCAGCCAGCCGGCTTTGCCTTGGGCTGCGGCGTGTGGTGGTGACAGCCTCCGCCCTCCCTCATCATCTCGTATATCGGGAGATAGGCTGAGACGATGGCCGCGACATTTTCACGGCAGCCGCGTCCCGAGGGATTGCGCGCCGCGCATACATTGTCCGTGCAGAGCGGCGCCGCCTTAGCAATCGCCTCATAGTCGTGAGCGCCCTCCATAATTGCGTTGAGGATCATATTCTTCGTCGTTCCTGTGACGGTACAGACGGGAGTGTCGGCCCGCGCGTCGCGCCAGAGGCTCTCCAGATCTATCATGAACTTCATTTCCCTCCTGTTTTTTGCTATATTATAGCCTATCGGCGTCACGGTTGGCCCAGTTGCCGCCTTAATAAAAAATGGGCCGGCCGACAGCAAAAAGCTAAAGGGAGGCAGAGATGATGATCGAAACAGAGCGGCTTGTCATGAGAAAGATAACGGCGGCGGACTTTGAGGCCGTCTCTAGGATACTGGGGGACGCCTCTGTGATGTATGCTTGGGAAGACGGCTTTTCCGAAACGGAGGCGCGCCGGTGGCTCTGTGAAAATATTTCTCGGTATGAGAGCGACGGTTTCAGCTATCTTGCCGCCGTCGAGAAAACGAGCGGTGAAATAATAGGCTTCATCGGTCCGCTGGTAGAGACTATCGACGGACGCCGCCATATCGGCGTCGCCTATATATTAAAAAAGGAACGCTGGGGCTGCGGCTACGCCGCCGAAGGTGTGCGGGCTTCGCTTGCCTATGCCTTTGAGCGGCTGGGTGCAAAACGGGTGATCGCTGAAATACGCCCGGAGAACGGCGCCTCGCGCCGCGTCGCCGAACGCCTAGGCATGGAGATAGAGGGGCGCTTTATAAAACATTATAAGGGAAAAGAGATGCCCCATCTCATCTACGCCATATCGAAGGAAAAATGGACGGAAGCTTGCAGTCCGCAGCCTCCGTCCGCGTCATCCGATTAAATATCCTCCGTCCGCGAGCAGATCGGTACCTTGTCGATCACCTTGAAGCCGTAGTTGATGTAGAAGGGCAGCCCCTCCTCCGTCGCAAGCAGCACGAGAGGCTTGCATTTGTGCGCGAGCACCGCCGTAAGTCCGTCCATCAGCCGCGCGGCAAGGCCGCGGCGGCGGTATTCCGGCAGGGTGGCGAAATAATAAAGCCCCACGGTGTTGGCTGTTTCATGGATAAGCGCCGTCGAAAGATATTTGCCCTCGTCGGATTCGACGGCAAAGGCCCTGTTCGTCTTATGTGCGGCAAGGTAGGCCCCGTAAGTTCTATAAGAGGCAGCGGCCTCTTTCCCTTCGCCGCCAAAGGCGTACCAGGCGGCTTCTCCCCATTTCAGCGCCTCTTTTTCTGTGACGGCGGCAACGCCGTCCGGCAGGGAGCCGCTCTGCATATTTTGGGGAGGCAGATACATCGCGGTATATATCCGGCGGCGCATCAATCCCTTGTCCTCAAATGCCTGTGCGAGACTGTAGGGGGTCTGCGGCAGCCAGGGAGCGACGAAATCCGCGCGGCGGAGGCAGAAAAACGAAATAGCCGCTGCCACGTCGGCGTGTTTTGCACCCTCGCCAAAGATCGCGTAATTCTCGCCGGCGTATGGCTGTCCGCTTGCCGCGGCAAGCGACGGGGACTTGAATGAGAGCGTCGAGCCCCCCGGCGCGCCGCCGAGCATCGCCGCGAAAGAAAAAAAGTTTTCATCAAAGGCCTGTAATCTATCCATAAAAAATACCTCTCTTGTCTGTATTTCATCCTCTTATAATTAAATAGCTTAAGCCTAAAAACAACAAGCGCGGATTACAGATTTCTCGTAAAACGACAATTGGCGGGGCAAAATCAACGGATGCGGTTTTCCGCCGGCGCCTGTACCCTGAGGCCTTGTCTTATTCTATAATTCTAAGGAAAGGCCGATCTATTGAAAATCAGCCGGAATAATAACAACATACGTCCCGCTGATTACAACCGGAGAGCCGGAATCTATGTTTTAGTGCGGATCGGCTGGTTTGCCTGTCAGATGAGCCAGGCGCAGGACGGACAGGTCGAGAGCGTCGCGCAAGGCCTATATCGATACGCCCTCCGCTACGGCCGCGGCATGGCCGTGACGCGAATGGCGCATCTGATCGGCGGCGCGCTAACTGTTAACGGCCTTTGTCATGTCTAGGAGGAGAGTATGGATGAGAGAAAAAAAGGATAAAAAAATTACAGAGGGAGAGGGGTTTTCCCTTTCCCGGCAAACGTCGCTTGTGATGTCGCTCGGAGCTTTGCTGGGAGCGGAAAATACGGTAAAACAAGGGGACTCTGAGGTCGACGCCGCCGCGGCCCAAAAAACTCCATCCAAGCCGGCGCCGGAAAAAGCCGCCGGTGGGGCGAAGATTTCCAAGGTCGCCCTGCGGCGCGAGCGCGCGGGGCGCGGCGGCAAAACGGTGACGATCGTGTCGCTGCCGCAGGATTATCGCGGAGACCTGGCGGCGCTCGCGAAAGAGCTGCGCAAAGCTCTCGGCTGCGGCTCCACGATGGAGGAGGGAAAGATCGTCCTCCAGGGCGACATTATGGAGCGTGTAGAGGCCTGGTTCACGAAAAAGGGGGTGACGAGGGTGACGAAGAGTGGATAAAAGAGTTGTTTTTATTTGATTAATTTAGACCAATAAAAATTTGTTCTTTGACGGCAGGATGAATCTGTTCTAGGCGTGTGTTCCATACGTCTTTTAAATCTATCGATTTCAGCGTCATCTCTTTTTTTGACCGTGGCCGGATGCGCGCCAATTCTATCCGGCGTGGGTACGCAGAGGTCCGCCGTGATGGTTTTGCCTGACGGAGGTCAAAAAGAAAAGGCGTTTAGCTATGCCTATGGCCGGTAGTTTAAGAAGGCGCGGGAGCTTATTGGGAAAAACGGCAGCTGAGAGCCGGAGGCGGGGTTAAGAAAAAAGAAAAAACCTTTTTGCAGAGCTTTTCGTCTTTTTTATTAATTATCAGCTGTTTTGCGATAAGGGACGCGCTGTCTTTATCCCTCTATCCTTGCTGCGGCCTTGACCCTTACCCGCTTTGCGCAGAGCGTGAAGATTGCCGCTGAGATGATGACTCCGGGGACGATCGGGTGGATCGCGCTGAGGAGGCCGGGGGCGGCGAGGCCGGTGATCGCCTTGGAGGTCGAAGAGTAGGCCGTGACGTACCAGACGATCGAGCCCGCAAAGCCGCCTAAGGAGCTGGCAAGCGCCGCCTGCGGTCCGGCCTTGGGGCCGAATGCCAGCAGTCCAAGGTATGGAACCATGATCGCACAGGCCAGCAGAGTCCAACTCGTGGCGCAGATGACGGCGATTATCGAGCCGCTTTTGAGAGCGAAGAGCCCGCTTCCAAGGGTGCAGAGGATGACTGCTCCGCGCCATGACCAGCCCTTAAGCTCCTTTTTGAGAACGTCGCGCCCGAGGCTTCCGCTTGCGATATGGAGCAGCGCCGAAGCCGTCGAGAGCGAGGCGGAGACGATCGCTAAGGCGAACATCTGCTGGCCGAAGGCGGGCAGGAGCAGGTGTACGAGCGTCGGAAGCACGACATCGGGGTTGGTGATGCCATCGCCGAGCATGACCCTTGAAAGGGCGCTTGCGAAGTAGGCTCCGCCGACGACGACGGAGAGCGCGAGCATCGCGAGGGGAGCCGCCTTCTTCGTCTCCTCCATGCTGCGCAGCGCGAAGTGGCGCTGGATGAGCTGCGGCTGCGCCCAGATGCCGACGGAGGTGACGATCGTAAGGAAGATGACGTTAAGACCGCCGGCGCCGCTGGACAAGGCGAGGAAGCCGTTGTCCGCGCCCTCAGCGGGCGGCAGGGCGGCAAGCTGCTGGAGGCCGTGGACGGGGCCGCCGACCGCCTTAAGCAGCGCGATGAGAAGCGCGCCGACGCCGATGATCATCACGAATCCCTGCAGGGCTTCGGTGTAGAGTACGCCGCGCAGGCCGCCCCAGATGACGGATAGGCCGACGATCATCACGAGGGCGATGAGCGCGGCGTTAACCGAGATGGGCAGCACGCCTGACACCATGACCGCCGCGCCCTTGAAGACCGCGGAGCCGTAGATGACGAGGAGCACGACGGAGATCGCGCCGATGAATGTCTGGAGGACAGGGATCTGATATGCCTTAGCGAGAAGTTCCGCGGGCGTGCGGGCGTCAAGCTTTCTTTGCCATAGGCGCGTAGGCCAGGCGAGGTATCTGTAGACGAACCAGGTGCCGAACCAGACGTTGCCTGCCGCGACGAGCAGCATTTGCAGGCCGAAGAGGTAACAGAGGCCGCCAAAGCCGACGAGCGCCACCGCCGAGATGTAGGTGGCGACATAGGCGAGCGCCTGTACCGCGACGCCGACGCGGCCGGGAAGCAGCGCGTCGTGGCTGCGCGAGTACTTGGCGATCAGAACGAGGATTAAAGCGTAGCCGATCCAAAGAGGAGCGAAGGTGAGCATTTTACCTCGCCCTCCTTATTATCATTACCAGCGACCACGTCGCGCCCCAAATAAGCGATGCTCCCGCGCAGATTACCCAAAGATCTGTTCCAAACATTTTTTGTTACTCCTTTTCTTTCGTAAAAGTTTTTATTTAATAATTTTTGTATTGCCTGCGATATTGAAAAAGGACCGCCGCCCCTGCGGGCGGCGGTCCTTGAAGTATCTTTCAGATTTATTACTTTATGCTGTCTGAATCACTTCGAAGAAAACACCAGAAACCCCGAGGCATCATATGTGCGGGGATAAGCATAAAAGTAATAATAATAGTTGTTATTGAATAATGCTTTTCCCATCACCCGTGCCTCCTTTTTCTTTCAAAAATCTTTACCGCTTTTCGTTGGTGAAGTGAATGATACTCTTTGACGATATTCTTGTCAAGCCTGATTACGGAATTTCCAGCGGTTTTGGGCGGCTGGATTTTGGTGCGTCCCCGCCGCCCTCTAAATATGGGCTTTCTGTCGCAGTGTAAGGCGGCAGAACTATCGCGCGTTGTCGTGCGTAGGCTCTTTCGCCGCAGGCGTGACCCTTGCGGAGATGGGGATTTTCGCTTACCCGAGCAGCCGCTGATCATACGCGCCATTCGCGCAGCGGGCAGGCTCCGGCCGTCGCGGGGGCGTATCGATATAGGCTTTGCGCGCCGCTCTTGACCTGCCCGTTCAGCGCCTCTCACATCTGACAGACAAACCAGCCGATCCGCATATAATCATAGATTTCGGCTTTATGTCCGTAATCAGCGGGAGGTACGTCGGTTATTATTCCGGTTGATTTTCCGTTGATCAGCGTTTCCTAAAAATGACGGAGCCTTGCCGTTACCGCCTGTTTACGAGCCAGATCCCGCCCATGATCATCGCCGCGCCGAGAGCGAGCCAGAGAGTGTAACGCTCGCCGAGGAGGAAGTAGGAGATGACCATGCCCGCTACGGGCTGAAGGAATTGGAAGACGATGAGCTTCGCGACTGGCATGACGGCTAAGGCCTTGTACCATAGCAGGTAGGCGAAGGCCGAGGAGAGCGCGCCAAGGAAAATGATCGCGGCCCAGGTCTGCGCCGTAAAGGAGGACATTTGGGAAAAGTCGGTGCCGACGGCAAAGGCGGTGACGAGCGCGTAGAGGGAGGCAAAAATTATCTCCCAGAAGATCGAAAAGGCGGGGGACATTTTCGTCTTGAGGAATTTGCGTGAGGCGACGAGGAAGACGGCCCAGTTCAGCACGGATAGCAGGATGATATAATCGCCCACGGTGCCGAAGGAGCCGCTCTCGGCGGTCTCTTTCACCGTTCCCCAGGCGAGCACCAGCGTGACGCCCGCGGCGGATAGTATGAGCCCCAGGATGCCCGCCGGGGAGATTTTTTCCCCAAGGAAGACGCGCCCAAGTAATGCTACGATCGCCGGTGAGGCGACCATCATCCAGTTCGCGTTGCCCGCGCCCGCCGTCTTCATCGCCACCGCCTGTATCCCCTGATGGAAGTAGATGCCCTGAAAGCCGATCAGCAGCAGGATCACCGCCTCTTCCTTGGTCGGCAGCCGCAGGCTTTTTTCAAAGAGGCAGCCGGCGGCGAGCACCGGAATGCCGAAGAGGAAGCGCAGCAGCAAAATGAGCGAGGGCTCCGCCTGCGCGAGCGCGTATTTCGTCGAGGCGAAGCTGCCGCCCCAGATGATGACGGTGGTGAGGATGATTATGTAGTCATAAAGGCGCGGTCCCGCCGGACGCGCGCGGTCGAGTTTTTCTGAGGACATGGGCGCTGAGACACCTTCTTCGCAAAATTATGCCAAACTTGGGAAATTATACCCTGATTTTCGCTTTTATGAGCGCATCAACAGGGAGAAGTCGCCGGGGGTGTTGAGATTTGTAAAAGATTTTTTATAGCTTTTCGAGAAGCGCGAAAGAGTCTCCTCGCCGACGATGGTGAGGCGCGATTCGCGGTAGAAACCCTTTATCCGCCCGCTGCCCGCGAGCGCCGCTTCGGCGCGCGGCAGGCAGCGGCGGCTGTAGAAGGCATGTAGCGGCTCCAAATAACCGCCGATCTCCGCCGCCACGACGTCCGTATCCTCCGCGCGTAAGGCAGCC
>CAKSWL010000005.1 GCA_934511335.1 uncultured Cloacibacillus sp.
TCCCGGCTCCGCCTCGCTTAAGGTCACGAGGCAGTCCATCGATTCCAGCGTCCCCGCCTGGATCGTTTTCATTTTATGCCTTCCTCCTTAGAAAACTCAGCGCGGCCCGCCTGTCGCTGGTGTTCGCTCAGGTGGCAGGCCGCACGGGTTATTGTCGCCGTTCAACTTAAATATAATGATTTAAAAACGCCGCCGCTTCGCAGTTTTTCTGTGCGGCCCCTTTTTTGCAGTCTCAGGGCCGATGCGCCCTAAATTCTCCTTCCGGAGGTCCCGCACAGAATCACCACGGAATAGCGTTATCTATTTGAAGCTGAACGGCGGCCTGTTTACCTAGTCGTTAAAACCAATAAGGGAAGCCTCGTCCCAGGCGCACATCTTGTGGACCTTTTCTTTGGTCGCTTCAAGCTTCTCGCCCTTGAATTCGGGATTGAGCTTCTGGGCGATCGCCGCCGCCATCTCTATCGTAGAGGCCGCGTTCTTCTCCCAGTCGGGATCGCCGCGGAAGTCGCGGAGGACGTCGTATGTAAGGGTCCCTGGCTTGTTTTCGACGAGGACTTCGCCGAGGGCCTTTTCGATTTTCGCCGCCGCTTCATCGAGGCCGAGATACTCAAGCATCATCTTCGCGGTCATGATCATCGCACTGGGGTTGACCCTGTACTGGTGGGCATACTTCGGAACCGATCCGCTTGACGGCTCGAAGATCGCCGCGTTGACGCCGATGTTGCCTGACGGAGCAAAGCCCAGTCCGCCGGTGAGCTGGGAAGCTTCGTCGGAGAGGATGTCGCCAAAGACGTTGGAGGCGACGACTACGCTGTAATCCTGCGGGTTCTTGATGAGCCACATCGCGGTCGCGTCGGCGTTCTCTTCGTAGGCTTTGATGCCGTACTGCTCGTATTCTTTCGCGATTTCCAGGAACTTTCTCTTCATCATGCCGTCTGTCTGACGGATGACGTTGGCCTTGTTGCCGCAGTGCACCGTCTTACGGCCGGTCGCCTTCGCATACTCGAAGGCCGCGCGGATAATGCGCTCGCAGCCTTTTTCGGAGAAGACGCGCCATGACACGGCGATGTCGCCTTTGCCTTCCTTGAAGCGCTCCATACCGGGATGGAGGTCGAACATCTCTTTAGGAAGCGGGAAGAATTCGACCGCCGCGTAGAGGTCTTCGGTGTTTTCACGGAACATAACGATGTCGATGTCGGGGTCCTTCGCGAGGGGGGTGCCGATTCCGGGAAGTTTCTTCGCGGGACGGATGTTGATGTAGAGGTCAAAGAGCTGGCGCATCTGAAGGATGGCGGACTTGAAGCCCTTTACGCCGGCCTTGGAGGTGATGGCGGCCATGAGGGTGGCGTCCGTTTCTTTGATCGACTTGATCGTTTCTGGCGGAACGGTGTTGCAGCGGGGGTCGCCCTCGCCGAATTTCTTGTTTGACTTCTCCCACATGCACCAGCCGAGGTCGGCGCGGTGCCAGTTGATGGGCAGGTCCATGGCTTCGAGGACGAGAAGGGCGCCCTCCATCATATCAAAGCCGGAGTCGTCTCCCGCCATGTAGGTTACGTCGTAGCGATCCTTAGTCTCTTTTACCTTCATTATGTTGCGTGTCATTGTTGCAGCTCCTCCTTTAAGCTCTTTCTTGACGTGGGGGATAAGCCCGCCGTCTTTGATCAGTCCCTGTACAAACTCCGGATAGGGGGGGAAGGGATATTCTTTGCCGCCGGCGATGATGATGCCGCGGTCGAAATCTATCTCCACTTCGTCGCCCGCGTTTATCGCCTCAACGGCGTCGGCGCAGATGATGATCGGCAGTCCTTCGTTGAAGCAGTTGCGGTAGTAGATGCGCGCGAAACTTTTGGCGATGATGGCCGCGATGCCGCGCTCTTTGAGACAGGAGACGGCCTGTTCACGGCTGGAGCCGCAGCCCCAGTTTTTACCGCCGACGATGATGTCGCCCGGCTTGGCGTTCTTCGTGAACTCGGGGTCAAGGTCTTCGCAGGCGACCTTCGCCATATCCGCGCGTTCTTTGATAGTATAGGTGTATTTACCCGGGAAGATGACGTCCGTGTTGACGTCGTCGCCGTATTTCCAAACTTTACCTTTTACCGACATAATTATAACGCCTCCCTGGGGTCAGATATTTCGCCCTTGATCGCAGACGCCGCCACCGTCATCGGGCTTGCGAGATAGATGAAGCTCTCTTTGTCGCCCATGCGTCCCTTGAAGTTTCTGTTGGCGGTGCTGATCGCCGCTTCGCCTGGAGCGAGGATGCCTTCGTGGTTGCCCATGCAGGGGCCGCAGCCGGGGTTGCAGATGACGCAGCCGGCGTCGAGGAATATGTCCAGAAGCCCTTCCCTCATCGCCTGGCGGTAGACGATCCAAGAGGCGGGGATGACGACGGTGCGGACGGCTGCCTTTTTGCCCTTGAGGACTTCGGCGGCGAGGCGCAGGTCTTCGATGCGTCCGTTGGTGCAGGAGCCCAGGAAGGCCTCGTGGATCGTGGTGCCCTTCACTTCGCCGATGGGGGCGTAGTTGTCGACCTTGTGCGGTTTCGCGACTCCCGGCTCGATGTCGCCGAGGTCATAGTGGTATTCGGCGGCGTAGACCGCGTCCTCGTCGGCCCAGAGGGGCTCCCACTTGTCGCTCTTCGCGTTGCCGCGCTCTTTGATAAGGTCGAGGACCTTCTGGTCGGGTTTGCAGACGGCGTTCTTCGCGCCGAATTCGATCCCCATGTTGCAGAGGGTCATGCGCTCGGCAATGCTCATGTTTTCGATGCCGTCCCCGTGGAACTCGACGCTCATGTAGTCCGCTCCGTCGGCGCGCACGTCGCCGATGAACTTGAGGATGAAGTCCTTCGCTGAAACGCCGGGCTTGAATTTGCCGGTGACGACGACTTTCATACTCTCAGGCACCTTGAACCAGAGTTTGCCGGTGGCCCATACCGCCGCCATCTCGGAACGGCCGATGCCGGTCGAGAAGGCGCCGAAAGCACCGTAGGTGCAGGTGTGGCTGTCGCTGCCCACCATCACGAGTCCGGGAAGGGCGTAGCCCTCTTCGCACATCTTCTGGTGGCAGACTCCGCCTTCGCTCTTCACGTCGTAGAAGTTGGGAATGCCCTGCTCCTTCACGAATTCACGGACTTCTTTATGGTTGACCGCGTGGTCGCTCGAGGGCGCGGGTACCGCGTGGTCGAGGATGAGACAGATGCGCTCAGGATATTTTACGTTCTTAACGCCGATCTTTTTGAAGGTCCTCGCGATCGGCGCTCCGTTGTCGTGGCTCATGCACCAGTCCGGCTCGACCGTTACGACCTGGTTGGCCACCACTTCGTATCCGGCCGCCTTGCCCAGCGCCTTTTCTGCAAATGTCTTGCCCATAAGATTTATCCTCCCTCTGATGCTCTCTACTTCGCAGCCGCTTTGGCCTTCATGTAGTTCATGAGGCCGCCGGCCTTCATTATGTCGTTTTCGAGGTCGCTGACGGCGTCGCCGTGGAAGGTGCTACCGTTGGTGACGTCCTTGATCGTGCCCGTTGAAAGCTCGACTTCAAGCTGGTCGCCGTCCTTGATCTTCCCCTCTTTGATCGCCTCGGAGATGCCCTTGACGAAAAGGACGGGATAGCCGTTGTTGATCGCGTTTCTATAATAGATGCGGCTGCAGGTCTCGGCGAGGACGCAGGGGACGCCGGCGTATTCAAGGCAGTAGACGGCGTGCTCGCGGCTTGAACCGCAGCCGAAGTTTTTGCCCGCCACCACGAAGTCTCCGGCTTTTACCTCCTTGGCGAAGTTTTCTTTGCCGGGATAGTATTCGAAGGCGTACTGCGGCATGTTTTTAGGGTCGGTCTCCGCGAGATATTTGTTGTGATAGATGAGGTCGGTGTCGACGTCATCGCTGAATACCCACGCTCTGCCTTTGAGAATTTCGCTCATAACACTCTTCCTCCTCTATTTCAGTATATCTCTCGGGTCTGTGATGCAGCCTTTGACGGCCGTAGCCATCGCGGTCATCGGACTCATAAGATAGGTGTGGCTTCCCTTGCCGACCTTGCCTATAAAGTTGCGGTTCGTCGTCGAGCAGCCCACGTCGCCGGAGGGCATCGCTCCATAATGCTCGGCCGTGCAGAGCGAGCAGGTCGGGTTTGTGAAGACGATTCCGGCCTTGAGGAAATCCTCGGCCATTCCCTCTTTCACGCAGCGAAGCTGGATCTCCGTCGTCGAGGGGGTGATGATCGTGCGCACCTTCGGGCTCACCTTGCCGCCGCCGGCCATCAGCACGTCGTGGGCGGCTTTGATATCCTCGTAGCGTCCGTTCGAGCAGGAGCCGATATGGACCTGGTCGACGACCGTGCCCGCCACCTCGCGCACCGGCTTCACATTATCAGGAGCGTCGGGGCAGGAGGCAAGCGGCTCGAGGTCCGTCACGTCGTAATGGATGACTTTGCAGTACTCGGCGTCGGGATCGGCCTTGAGCTCTTCGGCGAGCTTCGCCACTTCGGGTCCGGCACGCTCGACGAGCCACTTGAGCACTTCGCCGTTCGGCATGATGAGGGGCACCTTGCCGCTCATCTCGGTGACCATCGAGCAAAGCGTGATACGCTCATCAAGGGTCGAATTCTCAATCGTCTCGCCCGTGAACTCTACGGCAAGGAAGTCCATGCCGCCGGCGCCGAGGTCGCCCACTATGTGGGTGAGGAGGTCTCTCATACAGACGCCCTTCTTAAACTTTCCGGTCACTTCGATCTTCATCGTCTCGGGGACGCGGAACCAGTTTGTGCCGGCGATATAGGAGGCGGCGATGTCGGAGTTGCCGACGCCCGTCGCGAACGCGCCGACCGCGCCTAGGAGGTTCATGTGGCTGTCGGTGCCGAGGACGACGTCGCCCGGCTTTATCATGCCGGCTTCAAGCATCACGTGCTGGCCGATGCCGTGGTTGATGTCAAAGAGGCGGGTGACTCCCTGCTTCTTGCAGAACTCGCGGATTATCTTCTGGTTCGCGGCCACCTTCTCTGAGTGCGCGGGGGCCTGAAGGTCAAAGGTGAAAGCGAGCTTGTCGGGGTCCCATACCTTCGCATCCCTGCCCATCTCCTTCTCGAACTGGAGAACGACGTTCGCGCCGCCGAAGTCGCGGCAGGTCGCCCAGTCGATATTGCACCAGACGCGGTCTCCGACCTTCACAGGATGGCCGGATGCCCTTTCCATGATCTTGACTATCGATGTCTTGCCCATTTTAAATTATCCCTCCGTATTGGATTAGGTGGAGAATACTATTTCAGACCGAGGAACGATTTCACAGATTCAAAATTAATGAAATCGGCCTTGTTGACAAGCACGCCTTCCGGGCTGCGCAGAGTGCCGTCGCCCTCTTTGGCGTGATTCGCGATGATGTGCCCGATCGCGTCGGAGCAGCCGTTGCGCATTGCGATGACGGTGCCGGAGAAGGGATGGCGGAGGTTCTTGCCCATCGACGACTTCACCGTCTCGCCGGCGGCGTTCCGCTCGTACTCCACAAGCTTGCCGACATCGTGAAGGAGCGCGCCAGCCACAAGAAGGTCGTTGTCGAGCGTGAACTTCGCGTCCTTTGCGGAATAAATTGCGTTGAACTCCTCCATCGCTTTCTTCGCGACACGCGTGACGCCGCGGACGTGCTCAAGATAGGAGAAGGGGCAATTCGGGATAAGGAGCGTGAAGGGGATCTTGTCCATATCCTCAGGCTCCCAGCCGCCGGTCTTGAGGGCATCCACATAGGAGGCCACTACCTTGGCCTGCAGTTCGGGATCATTGATCCATTCGATTTCCGGGAAGAGCTCTCTGATCTTGTTTTCCATTACGATTCCTCCTAAAAATTTGCTTTCTGGCACATATTTTTCTTTAATTTATTTGCATTTATTCGCCCGCCGCGATTCCCTTATGCAGCGTGCGGTAAATCCTGTCGATATGCTGAGAGGCCGCCTCGCGCGCCCTTTCAACATTATGATCGAGGATCGCCTCGTACATCTCCTTATGCTCGTTGAGGAAGGCGTCCTTATCGTCAAGGAGGTTGTATATTCTCTCGTGCGTCGCAAGGATCAGATCAAAATTCATCCTTGTAAGGTTGATAAAGACAAAGTTGTGCGTCGCCTCGGCAAGAAGGAGGTGAAAATCAAAGTCGGCCTGCGCGCGCTCCTCCGGGCTGGAAAGAGTCTTTTCCGTCGCCGTGATGACCCTCAGTATCCGCGTGAGGTCCGACGGCGTCGCGCGCATCGCGCTTTCACCGGCGATCGCGGGATCAAGTATGCGGCGGGCCTCCATCAGTTCAAGGATCGCAGAATCTTCAAGCTGTATCGTACTTCTATCTTCGGAGATGGTGCGCGGGTGGCGCACAAAACGCCCCTTGCCGGGGATGGATTCGATGAGGCCGAGAAGTTCCATAACGCGAAAAGCCTCGCGCAGCGAACTGCGGCTCACGCCGAAAGTATCCATGAGCTGGCGCTCAGAGGGAAGCGGATCACCAGGAAGGATATTGCCCGCGGCGATTTCACCTTTCAGTTTTTCAACCACTTTTTCATAGATTCGAGTTCCTCTTGAAACCGGCGCTTCTATCATTGTGAAAAACCCTCCTTGGTGGACTGCCCAGTACACCTTATACTACTTTCTACGGAAATTAGCAAGTCTTTTTACATATTCTAAATAGTTCGATAATTTATGTCAATTTATCAAAAACAACGAGTTAGACATTTTGTGAATACAATTTATAATGTTGCTGTCAGCCGTTTTTCTTTGTTTTTGCGCATTTATGTTTATTTTTATATTATTTTGAACATATTGGGCTATTTTATATATCACTCCTTTGTTTTACGAAGTCTTCACTTATGGTCTGACCGCGTTTTCATTATGCGAAAAAGCTCGATCTGCCTGCATCTTCACGTCTCTATCATACAAAGGCGCGGCACACTTCCCGAAAAAGGCTGTTTGAATTAAACTCTGAACCGTCTCGGAATTTATATTTTCAAGGAGGGGACATCGATGACAGAGAAAATCATTTCACAAAAAAGGCGCCCCAAAGGCCCCTCCGCCCCCCTTGAGATGGGGGAACTGCTGAGCATCCGCGGCGCCAAGATACTCGGCGTGAACCCGCCGGTGCGGGACTTCGCCTTCATGGACCTCTGGTCGAAACCGCTGGGACTTCTTTACATCCTGCAAAGTATGAGGCGGCACAACGACGTCGCGCTCCTTGACTGCGTCGCAATGGCCGCCGAAGGAGAAAAAAGCTTCGGGCGGGCTAAAATAAAAAAAGAAGAGATCGAAAAACCGATCGTCTACCGCAAGATACCGCGAAAATACAACCATTTTGGTCTGACCAAAAGCGAAATAATCTCATTATCCCGCAAAAGCGGCCTCCCTGACTACATACTCCTCACTTCGGCGATGACCTACTGGTATCCCGGCGTTCAGTGGACGATAGAAATTTTAAAAGAAATATTTCCGCAAAGCCCCATCATACTCGGCGGCATCTATGCCAGCCTCTGCGCAAAACACGCGGCGGGGCTCGGCGCCGATTTCATCGTCAGCGGCCGCTATGAACCGGAGGCCCCCTACCCCGCGATGGACCTCTACGGCAGACCGCCCTACGGCGTGGTGATGACCTCCTTCGGCTGTCCCTTCTCCTGCCGCTACTGCGCCTCAAATGTGTTGTGGCCGCGGTATCGCCGGCGCACGCTAGACGAGGTGCTGCGCGAGATAGACTTTCAAGCGGGGCTCGGCGCGCGTGACTTCGCATTTTACGACGACGCGCTGCTGCTCGACAAAGAAAACTTCTTTTACCCCCTTTGCCGCGAGCTCACGGCGCGTTACGGCGGCAGCCTGCGGCTGCATACCCCCAACGGCCTCCACGTGCGCCAGATAGACGAACGCTGCGCGCGCGTGCTTTATGAAAGCGGCTGCAAAACGATGCGACTCTCGCTCGAAAGCATCGATCCCAAGGTGGCGCGCGACGGCTCAGGCAAGGTGGCGCGCGGCGAATATGCCGCCGCGGTCAAAAACCTGCTCGCCGTCGGATACGCTGCGAAGGACTGCGAGACCTACATTCTGCTGGGCCTCCCAGGGCAGGATGTCGATTCGGTAAAGGATACGATAAGCTTCGTCCGCGACAACGGCGGCACCCCAAAGCTCGCGGAGTTCTCCCCCATCCCCGGCACCCCCCATTTCGAAGATGCCGCCGCCGCGCTGCCAGCGCTCAGGGAAGAGCCGCTGCTGCAAAACAACTCGGTCTACTGCTCTTACTTTTCGCGCGACATCACGCCGCCGCAGCTGCAGGAGCTGAAGGATATGGCGCGAGGCAAAAGAGGCTGAAACGGCGCGTGAAAGACGCGCATACCACTCATCTATATTACAAGCAATAAAATAGATTCTTCATTTAAAATTAACATACTATATTGACAAAAACTCCCAAGTATATATAATTTAGCCTAATCTAGCTACAAAAATCAGGTCAGGTGTCCCATTTTATGCAAGAGGGAGGATTTTCATGAGTTTGCCGGCAAAAGTGATGGCCTTAGTCGAAGTTCTTCTGGAAACAGACGACAATATAGGGATCAGGGAACTAGCTCTAAAGACAAATATTTCCAAAAGCACGGTACAGCGAATCCTTGTTTCCCTTGAAGAAAACGGCTGGGTCAGTCAGGATGCAAAAACGTTAAATTATCGGATCGGTTTTAAGCTTTTAAGTATGACAAACTCATGGAGGCTCCGCCTTGAACTCACGCGGCATTCTCATGATGAGATGATCAAGCTTTGCGAGAAAAGCCGCCAGACGATTCTGCTGCTGGTCCTTGACGGGTACCGCGGCATTTGCCTCGACAAAGTCGAACCAGAAAGAACGATAAAACTGGTTGCGGAAATGGGAAAGGTATTCCCGCTGCATGCCGCGGCCTGCGGAAAAATTTTACTCGCGTTCGCCCAGCCAAGTTTGCAAAACCATATAATGGATTCAACGTTGGAGTCCTACACGCCGTTGACAATTACCGAACCAAGCAAGCTAAGGCTGGAAATAGAGAAGATTCGTACGGAAAGAAAGGCGATCAGCGTCGAAGAAATGACTTTCGGGGCCGCAGAGATAGCCGTGCCCCTGTTCAACCCGGACGGCAGCCTGATAGCGGCTTTGAGCGTCGCCGGTCCCAAATTTGACGTAGAACCGAAGCTCGATCACCTCGAAGCGCTGCTGAGATCATCGGCGGACGCGATTGTTAAGAGATTGATCAACGACAGGAAAAACAACGAAAACTGACCGTTGGGGAGGAAAACAAAATGGACGCGTTATTGGAGGCACGTTCTCTTTCTATTCATTTTGGAGGGCTGAAAGCCGTTGAAAATGTAGACCTCGACGTTAGGGAGGGTGAGATAATGTCGCTTATCGGCCCCAACGGCGCCGGCAAAACGACATTTTTTAACCTCGTAAGCGGTTTTTTAAAACCGACTTCCGGCACCGTTAAATTTTTAGGACAGGACATTACAGGGAAAGAGCCGCACGTGACCGCAAAATTAGGACTGGTCAGAACATTTCAGAAGACAAACATCTTTGCTGACGTAACGGTGGCCGACAGTATAAAGATAGGCTTCAGCCAGCACCGGCACGCTAACATTATCAACATTTTGGACAACGGACCGACAGTTAGAAATGAAAACGCCGCAGTGCAGAAAAAAGCCGATGATATTCTGAGGTTTTGCGGGCTGTACGACTGGAAAAATTTTCTCGTAAAGAATATTCCCTACGGTAAACAGAGGATGCTGTCCGTCGCGCTGGCACTGGCGACCTCTCCGAAATTGCTGCTTTTGGACGAGCCCGCGACGGGGCTGAACCCGGCGGAGACCAAAGAACTTATCGACATAATCCTTAAGATAAAAAACAAGTTGATGATTACCGTGTTTTTAATTGAACACAACATGAACCTCGTCGTCTCCATCTCTGACAGACTCGCCGTCCTTTGCTACGGAGAGAAGCTGACAGAGGGGATGCCAAGCGAAGTAGCGAAAGATCCGAGAGTGATAGAAGCCTATTTAGGGAGGGGGTTCCAGCACAATGTTTCTTAAAGTGCAGAATCTATGCGCTGGTTATGGCCGGATCGAGGCGCTGCACGATGTAACAATAGAGGCGGAAAAGGGCTCGATTGTTACGCTGATAGGTGCAAACGGAGCCGGCAAAAGTACGTTTATGATGTGCCTGTCCGGCGTCCTGAAGCCGACGTCGGGCACCATTGAATTTGACGGACAGCTTATCCATAATATGCACCCGGAAAAAATCGTCGCCGCGGGGCTGTCGCAATGTCCCGAGGGACGCAGGGTCTGGCCGAAAATGACAGTAGAGGAAAACCTTGAGATGGGAGGTATCTCCATAAAAGATCCTCGCGTTATTGCAGAACGCCTCAATATGGCCTTCTCCAATTTTCCCATCCTCGCGGAACGTAGAAAACAGCTGGCAGGCAGCCTAAGCGGGGGAGAGCAGCAGATGCTCGCTATCGCGCGGGCCTTGATGTCAAATCCCAAGCTGCTGCTGTTGGACGAACCTTCGCTCGGGCTTGCCCCGATAATCGTCGAAAAGGTGGTCGACATCATAAAAAAAATTCGCAGCGACGGGACCTCTGTAATACTCGTAGAGCAAAACGCCTTTATGGCTTTATCCATCGCGGATTACGCCTATGTCCTGGAAACTGGACGGGTAGTGCTCTCCGGCAAAGGCTCGGAGCTGTTGAAGGATGATAATGTGCGCAAATCCTACCTTGGTGTGTAGGATAAATAATATGGAGGTGTTTCTTTGATGAAAAAGTACTTTTCGTA
The DNA here is from genome assembly GCA_934511335.1 of uncultured Cloacibacillus sp. GTDB lineage: Bacteria > Synergistota > Synergistia > Synergistales > Synergistaceae > Cloacibacillus. Next base: position 10,799 of record CAKSWL010000005.1, read on the forward strand.
TTTGATGTTGGCGTTGCTCACCGCTCTAATGTGTGTTTCCGCATCCAGCGCCGCCATACCGGCTGGCCCGATCAAGATCGGAGTCGTCATGCCGACGACCGGGCCGATCGCCTATGACGGACGTCTCACCCTTAACGGCATAGAAATGGCCGTAGACGAAATCAATAAGACGGGCGGAATAAAGGGCAATAAAATAGAGCTCTTTATCGAAGACAGCGCGAATGTTCCGGCGACAGCGGTCGCCGCGATGGAAAAACTGGTGGGGATGCAGAAGGTCACCGGCGTGATCGGAGATTTTGGAAGCTCCTGCACACTGGCCATGATGGATGTGGCCCAGAGATCCCAGACCCCGCTTATCACCCCCATCTCGCTGGCTCCCAAGATCACGGAGATGAACAACAAATGGATGTTCCGCGGCTGCGACAACTCTGCAATGATCGCAAAAGCATTCACAAAATGGGCGGTCAACGATAAAAAGGCGAAGAAATGGGCCTACATCGCAATCAATACAGACTATGGACGCGGTTCGCTCGAAGCGTTCAACGTGGAACTGAAAAAGCTTGGCGGACAAGCCGTTTTCACCGAATACTTTAATCAGGGAGAGACAGACTACTATCCCATCGTTACCAAACTAAGGGCCTCCGGCGCGGACGCGCTCTGCCTTTTCGGAGAAACGGTGGACCTTTCCCGCGTCGTGGCACAGTTTTACGAAATGGGACTGGGCGGGAAGATGCTTCTGATGGATCCGACCAGCGGAACATTTAATGAGAAATTTATCGAGCTCGCAAAAAAGAACGCTAACGGAATCGTCGGAGCCAGCCGTTTTGTGGCCAGCATCCCGACGCCTGCGGCTGAAAAGTTCACGGCCGACTACAAAACACGCTATAAGATCGATCCCGAAAAATACGCTCAGGCCGGATATGACTGCATGAAGATGATCGCTTTGGCGGTCAAGAACGCGGATTCGACAGACAGAGCGAAGGTTCGTGACGCGCTGGCGGCAATTAAATATGAGGGGCCTCAGGGCAAAGCTCATTTCGACGCTAAGAATCAGCTTCAAATCAGTGAATACATAGTAATGGTCGATAACGGCAAAATCGTCGTCGTCGCCGGTCCCATCTCAGGCGAATAGCAGATAATATCAATTCGGCAGGGTTGCGCAGTGAACATCCGTTTGCGCAGCCCTGCCGGATAAGAACGACTCGGCTGTTGTTTTTAATAAGGAGTGAGGCGTAATGATGCTGACTGTTTTTCTTCAACAGACACTGAACGGAATAATCTTAGGTTGCATATACGCATTGATAGCACTGGGGCTCTCTCTCATATTCGGGATTCTCGAAACAGCCAATTTTGCGCACGGGGAATTCTATATGATAGGCGCTTTTATCGGCTTTTTCAGTACATCGTTGTTGGGCATCCCGTTTTTTATCTCTATCCTGGTGGCCATGACGGGGATGGGGCTGTTCAGTGCGGTCATCGAACGCGTCGCGTTTCGCCCGATTGTCGGCAAACCCCTTATAAATAGTATGCTTCTTTCTTTCGGGCTCTCTACCGCTCTGGCAAATCTGGCTCTTTTTCTCTTTAAAGCCGACCCCAGAAAGATAGATTCCGGGTTAAACGGAATACATTTTGACATCATGGGAATCTTTATGACCGGCGAGCGGCTGGCGATATTGGTACTGTGCGTTTTGTTGGTCTGCCTGCTCTCATGGTTTATACAGTACACGAAAACGGGCAAGTCTATGCGCGCCGTCGCACAGGATCGCACCGCGGCGGAATTGGCAGGCATCAACGTCCGCCGCATCTATTCGATAACCTTCGCGATCAGCGGGGCTCTAGCCGCCGCGGCAGGCACAATGGTCGGCGCGATGTTTTTCGTACAGCCTGATATGGGGCTCGCCGTAACATTGAAATCATTCGTCATCATAATCCTAGGCGGGATCGGCCAGATAAAAGGCGTCATTTTCGCAGCTATTCTGATCGGGCTTGTCGAAAGCCTTGGGGGCGGGTTCATCAGCTACGCCTACAAGGACGCCTATCCCTTTATTCTCATGATACTGCTCTTCATATTAAAGCCAGAAGGACTTGCGGGAGGCGGAAAATAATGAACAAGACCACGAAATACGCGATGACTTTGGCCTTCGCCGCCCTTCTGCTAGTTTTGCCGCATCTATTTACGATGGATTACTATCTGCACATTTTCGTTATGTCAGAGATATACGCGATTTTGGCCCTGTCGCTTGCCCTGATCGTCGGTTTTTCAGGACAGGTATCGATGGGGCATGCCGCCTTCTACGGAATAGGGGCCTATGTCTCGGCCTTGCTAAGTACAAAATTGGGGTTGTCGTTCTGGATCGCCTTTTGGATTTCAGGGCTGGCCGCCGGAGCGGTATCCTATGCCATAGGAAAGCTGGTGCTCAGATTAAGAGGACACGTGCTGGCGATTACGACCGCGTTCTTCTGCGTCCTGGTCAACGTCATCATGGTCAACTGGATACCGGTCACAAACGGCCCCATGGGTATCGCCGGCATCCCGCGCCCTACGCCGATAAACCTATTGGGATTCAGGTTGGTTTTTGAAACGCGTATGCAATACTACTATCTTGGACTTGTATTCGTCGCGGCCGTTTCGTGGTTTTTCTACAGAATAACGACCTCGCGCATCGGGGACAATTTAATAGGCGTACGTGAGAACGAGGAACTTGCAAAGTCTCTGGGGATAGATACGATGAGAAACAAGGTCTTCGCCTTCTCGATTGGCGGCGCCCTCGCCGGCCTTGCCGGTTCCTTCTACGCCCATTATATCTTATTCATCAGCCCCGTAACGTTCACGATCGGAGAATCCATCAACATCCTTGTAATGGTGATCTTCGGCGGCATGAGCACCCTTTTGGGACCGATCTTCGGCGCTATCTCGCTGACTATACTGCCGGAATTCTTGCGCATGGCCGGAGCGCTGCGCCTCGTTATATACGGTATCGCCCTGGTATGTTTCATCATATGGCTTCCACAAGGGGTTTGGGGCAGCATCAAAAACTGGTGGATAAATAAAAAAAGTTTCGAGAACGCCGAATAAAAACATTTGTCAGTACAGTAAAAATAGAGCCCTGCCTGCAGGCGGGCTCCATTTTTTACTGCGGCACAGGCCTATTAGATTATAGGCCCCGACTGCGGTTGCCCGCCTAAGCCAACCGCCGCCGCCGGTACCACGCGTAGAGGGTTCCCAGCAGGATGAGGGCGACGACGGCCCGAAAGCCGGTCACCGGCGTCGTGAGGCCGCTTATATAGGAGGTCGCCAAAGGGACGAGCGCGAAATCAAGGGCTACTAAAAACCACGTCAGGGAGATCGCCTGCGGCTGCAGATAGCGCGGCGCGTTATCCGATACGAGCGCCAGGTGCAGCGGGAAACCAAAGCCCATGCCGACGCCGAAGATTAACCCGAGGATCATCAGCGAGCCGCGGCTCGGGTTGATCGAGGCGAAAAGCAGCATGAGCGCCATACCGGCGATGACCGGCACGGATAGGCGCCAGCGCGGGCAACGGTCGAGCACCTTACCGAGAAACAGGCGCACCAGCACGCCGACCGCCGCGTTGCTTGAAAGAAAATAGGAGGCCATCAGCCCGTAGCTGGAGGTCATCGAGGCCATGAACGCAGAGGCGGCGTCCGTCAGAGAAAAGAGAAACATCGAAAAGAGCGCCAGCGAGAGCTGGGGGATTTTAAGACATTCCCCAATGCCCTTAAGGGGATCGGCCGTCGCGTGCGAGGCGTCAAGCGTCACGTCCTTCGTGTTGAGGACAAGCGTCAAAAACGTCAGCGCGGCCGCCAGCAGAACGGGGATCAAAATGTAGAGGGAAAAATATCCGTGAACCAGCAGCCAATCCGCGGCCGGAACGATCGTCATCATCGGCGCCAGGCCGCCCGCCATGATCAGGGAGAACGCCAGCCCCCGTTCCCTCTCCTCAAAGGCCAGCGACTGATAGGCAGCAAGCGCGATTTGCGAAAAGGCCGTCCCCGCGCCGAGCAAAAAGCGCGCGGCAAAGGCGCTGATGAAAGACTCCCCCGCCACGACGATCCATAGGGAAGCGACGACGGTGGATATGCCGCCGATCACGAAGAACCTCCGAAAGCCGCTGCGAACAAGCAGGCTCCCAAGCAAAAGGCGGAAGGTAAGGGTGGCGAAATAAAAGGATGAGACAAGCAGCCCAGACTGCGCCGGCGTAAATCCCACGTGCGCGTAATAGACCGGCAGCAGATAAGAGACGTTGGAATAACCGAACATAAAGAAAAAGCTTAAGGCAAGAAGCAGTATTTTTTTGTTGTTACTCTGAGCCGCGCCGCCGTCGAACATCATCTGCCGTTCCTCCAAAACAAACCGGATATATAGGGCATATTCTACCGCAAATAAGCCAGGCCGGTTCATCGGCCGCGGTATGCCCGCGGCGAATGTGACGGGCGGCATGGGCTGGCAAAAGCTCGGCCCTGCCGTCCGCGCAAGGACGCCAGGTGGTTTTTGCATCCGCGAGGAGGAGCGAAAGCTCCCGCAAGCGGGGCAGCTTAGGCGCTCCAACTTCCTTTTTCCGACGCTCTGGCAATTTCGTCCAAAATCCCCTATAATATTTTGCGGCATAGTTTTTGCAACCGATTGCAAAACAAAATTTTACGGAGGTGCAACATGGCTAAGAAAAAACTGGTTTACGGGATCGACGACCGTCCGCCGACCACCATACTTATCCTTGCCGGCGCGCAGCACGTTCTTACGCTCTTCGGCGCGACGACGCTCGTTCCCCTCATCTTCGGACCCGCGATGGGGATGACCACGCAGCAGATAGGCGCGTTCATCGGCTGCGTCTATTTCAGCATGGGGCTTGCCACGCTCATCCAGACCCACCCCAAGCTCGGGTCGGGGCTGCCGATCGTGCAGGGCTCCAGCTTCAGCTTCATCCCGCCGATCATGACGATCATCGGCGCTTATAAAAGTCTCGGCCCGGACGTCGTCATGCAGTATGTCGGCGGCGCGCTATTTGCGGGCGGCATCGTCCTCTCTTTACTCGGTTACAGCAAGTTTATCGGCCGCATTAGAAAGATCGTCACCCCCGTCGTCATCGGCCCGACGATCATGGCGATCGGCTTTTCGCTCGCGCCGACGGCGATCCAGTTCAACGCGGCGAACTTCTGGCCCGTCTCACTGCTCGTCGTGGCGATGGTCTTCTTTTTCAGCCTCGTCTCCAGGAACAAATATTTCAACATTTTCGCGGTGCTGGGCTCGATCGTCATCGCCTATCTCCTCTGCCTCGCCCTCTCGGTAAGCGGCGTGTTCGCGGCGGAGCACCCGGCGTACATCAACCTTCAAAGCGTTTACGACGCGCCGTGGCTCCGCTATAAGCTCTTTATGCCCTGGGGCGCGCCGAAGTTCTCCGGCCTTGCGATAGGCGCGATCACAGCGGGCTTTTTCTGCGTGATGATCGAATCGATCGGCGACTATCACAACTGTTCATATGCCGCCGGCATCGACGACCCCACGCCGGAACAGATCAACCGCGGGATCGGCGCCGAGGGTATGTGCTGTGCGCTCTCGGGGCTGCTTGGTTCAGTCGGTACGACATCATACACGGAGAATATCGGCCTCATCGGCCTCACAGGCGTCGCCAGCCGCCATGTCGTCCGCGCGGGCGCGGTGATCCTCATCCTTCTCTCGCTCGTCGGCAAGCTCGGCGCGCTGATCGCCACCATGCCGTCGCCGATCATCGGCGGCGCTTATATCACGCTCTTCGGCACGATCGGCGCCCTCGGCATCCAGAATCTCATGCGCGCCGATATGGGCAGCCAGCGCAACGTGCTGATCGTCGGCTTCGCCTTCCTCATGGCGCTCGGCCTTCCCGGCTGGGTCGAACCCAACCAGGCGATTTTCACGGGCGCCTTGGGCACGACTTTCGGCGGCATGGCCTGGGCCGTCCTGAAGACGCCGATGGCGGTCGCCGGCATTCTCGCGGCGGTGTGCGACAATCTCATCCCCGGCACGCCGCAGGAGCGCGGCATTTCCGGCGGCAAAGAGGCTTAAGAGACGGCAGAGAAGCCAAGGCCGTAAATACGAGACGAAGAATTTTCATGGCGCGGCAATCACAGGGGAGGCACAAGCCTCTCCTGTTTGCTGGTTTTTGTCGTGCCTCGCAATATATAATCGCTCCATGAATGCCGGGGCTGCCGGAGGCGTCCCGTTTGTGGCGCGGCGCCACATCCCAGCCCCGCAGCGCTTAAAAATACGCCCGAAGGCCGATATGCTAGTTCTTACATTTGTGTTATATTTGCCCCAGCCGTTGTGATATAGCGGTGTGTCGAGGATATAACGAAAAACGGCTGTTTGGAATGTAAATCCGCCGAAACTGGATGATAAGCGCGGCAGGCCCCGCCAGCGCCTAATAGCCTAATAGTATTAGAAAAGGGTTGATTGCCTCAATGTTTTCTTCCGTCTCCAAACGCAATGTCTTTTTTCTCGCCATCGCCGCGGCGCTCCTGCTGCTTTATATAGTACCGCTCGGTTCTTACCCGCTCATGGAGCCCGACGAGGGGCGCTACGCGGAGATACCGCGGGAGATGATCGCCACAGGCAATTACATCACGCCGATGCTCAATTATGTCAAATATTTTGAAAAGCCGGTCTTTCTTTATTGGATGAACGCCGCGAGCTTCCGCATTTTCGGCGAAAACGAGTTCGCAGCCCGTATCGGGACGGCGATCTGCGCGCTCGCGGGAGCCATGACGACGGCTGCGCTCGGCGCTTTTATGTATGGAAGGTTCGCCGGCTTCCTCGCGGGGGTGGTAACGGCGACCTCGCTCTTATATTTTGCCATCGGTACGATAAATATCACGGATATGCCGCTTTCCTTTTTTCTCACGCTCGCCTTCGCCTCTTTTTACGCCGCCCACGTTAAGGATGAAAAGAGATACTATCTTCTCTTTTATTTCGCCTGCGCGCTCGCGCTGCTCACTAAGGGGCTCGTAGGCGTCGTGCTGCCCGGCGCGGTGATTTTTTCCTATATCGTCGTCACACGGCAGTGGAATCTCTTTTACAAACCGCTCTATCTGCCGGGGATAGTCCTTTTTTTCGCGGCGGGCGTGCCGTGGTTTTACCTGGTCTGCCGCGACAATCCTGATTTCTTCCGCTTTTTCTTCATCCAGGAGCATTTCCTGCGTTACACGACGAAGATGCACAGCCGCTACGAGCCGTTTTGGTTTTTCTTTCCGATGATACCGGCCGGGATGATGCCGTGGACCGCCTTTCTCCTCGCCCTCTTCAGCAAAAAGAGCGTCGCACGTTCGCCGAAGACGCCGGAGGAGAGGCGCGCGTGTACCTATCTGCTGCTCTGGTTCGGCGTCATCTTCCTCTTTTTCTCCTTCTCGGACTCCAAGCTGATTCCCTATATCGTTCCCTGCATCCCGCCGCTTGCGATCCTGATCGGCGCGGATATCTTCCGGATGGCGGAGGATAGGGAGTGGCACGGGCGCCCCTTCCTCTGGCTCACGCTGACGAGCGGCCTGCTCGGGACGGGGCTGATCGTCTATCCGCTGTTCGGAGAGCACGCCAGCCCGGCGCAGGCCTGGCCGGTCGCAGTGAAGGCCGGTTTCGGCCTCATAGGCATGCCCGCCGTCGTCTGGTATTACACCTCTTGCGGCGGTAAAAGGCATGAGGAGGCCGTCCTGAGCCTAGCCCTCTGTTCTGTGCTCTTTATCAGCGGGCTGCAGGGTGTCTATAATATCGTCGCGCCGATGCGTACCATGAAAGACGTCTCAGAGGTGATAATAAAAGAGAGAAAACCGAAAGACGTTATCGTCGCCTATGACGAGGTGCTCCAGGGCATCCCCTTCTACACGAAACAGCGCGTGATGCTCGTCGGCTCCCCCGGAGAGCTCGAATATGGCGCGAAGCAGCCAGAGGGCCGGGGATGGTTCCTTACGAAGGAGGAATTCCTCCCACGGTGGCACGCGCGGAAGGAACGTTTTATACTGGTCGTGAAAAAGGGCGGCCGTTTTGAGGAGCTGTTCCCCGACGGCAAGACAGGTACCGCGGAGAAGATCGAACGCGGGAAATATATAATTCTCTTCCACAGGGAGGAACCGGAACGATGAGAGAAGATTTTCTGCCCTTCGCCAAGCCAAGCGTCAGCGAAGAGGCGATTTTAGATGTGACGGACTCTATCCGCAGCGGCTGGCTCGCGATGGGGCCAAAGACGATACGCTTTGAGGAAAATTTCGCGAAATACACCGGCGCAAGCTACGCGCTCTCCGTCAACTCCGCCACGGCGGGGCTGCACTGCGCGCTGATGGCGCTCGGCATAGGCCCCGGAGACGAGGTGATCACAACGCCGATGACCTTCGCGGCGACGGCAAACGCCATTCTCTTCACCGGCGCAAAGCCTGTCTTTGCCGATATCGACCGCCGGACGCTCGGCATCGTACCGGAGAATATCGCGCGCGCAGTGACGAAGGCGACAAAGGCGGTGATCCCCGTCCATTTCGCCGGTATGCCCTGCGATATGGACCAGATCGAGGCGATTGCCGCGGCACACGGACTCGCCGTCGTCGAGGACGCGGCGCACGCGCTGGGGGCCTCATATAAGGGGCGCCGGATCGGGGCGGACCGCGGAGCGCGCCATCTCTCCGTCTTCAGCTTCCATCCGACGAAAAACATCACCACCGGCGAGGGCGGCATGATCTGCACAGAGGACCAAGAGCTTGCGGAAAAGATCATGGTACTGCGGCAGAACGGTATGTCGAAGGGCGCCTGGAACCGCTACGCGGCAAAGGGCAGCGCCAATTACGACATCTTCTTCCCCGGCCTCAAATATACGATGATGGACATTCAGGCGGCGATCGGCAACTCGCAGCTCGCGGAGCTTGAATCTTTCAACCGCCGCCGCGCGGAGATCGCCGCCTTTTATCTGCGCGAGCTCGCCGGCGTGCGCGGGCTCATCCTACCTCAGCGAGCGCCGTGGGAGCACGAGCATTCATGGCACATTTTCACCCCCTTCGTCGACATAGACCGCCTCGGCTTCACACGCGACGAGTTCATGGCGCGCATGAAGGAGCGCAGCATCGGCACGGCGCTCCATTATCAGGCGCTGCACCTCTTCACCTGCTATCACGAGGTGACCGGCAAAGGACGCGGCGACCTGCCGGAGGCCGAATATGTCTCAGACCGCATCGTTTCACTGCCGCTCTTCCCCGCGATGACCGACGGGGACGCGCGTGACGCCGTGGCGGCGATAAAAGAGGTTTGCGGATGCTGACGAAGGACGGTCAAGTCGAAGTCTCGATCGTCATCCCCGCTTACAACGAGGAGGAATCGCTGCACAAGCTCTTTGAGGAGCTGTGGCCCGTGATGGAAAGCCTCGGACGCGGCTTCGAGGTGATTTTCATCAACGACGGCAGCCGGGACGCGACGATGGGGATACTATACGATTTTTATAAGCTTCACCGCGAGGTGCGCGTGATCGACCTCGGAGCCAACTTCGGGCAGCACATGGCGATCATGGCGGGCTTCGACCACGCGCGCGGCGGCAAGATCATCACCCTCGACGCCGACCTGCAAAACCCGCCCTCGGAGATACCGAACATCCTCAAGCAGATGGACGGCGGGCACGACGTCGTCGGCACCTACCGCGTCGGCCGTAAGGACCCGATATTCCGCAAGGTCGCCTCCAAGTGCATCAATAAGCTCACAAATCGCATCGCGAAGCTCAAAATCCGCGACTACGGCTGTATGCTGCGCGGCTACGACCGGCGCATCATCGACATCATCAACCACAGTCAGGAGACGACGACCTTCATCCCCGCGCTCGCGCAGAAGTTTGCCGTCAACCCTATCGAGATCCCCGTGGCGCACCGCGAGCGCGAACTGGGAGAGTCAAAGTACGGCCTCTTTCAGCTCATCCGCCTCAACTTCGACCTGATGACGAGCTTCTCTCTCGTGCCTTTACAGCTCGTGACGATGGCGGGCATGGTGATGTCGGCGCTCTCCTTGCTGCTGCTCTTTTACATGTTCGCGCGCCGGATCTTCCTCGGCGTCGGCGACTGGCAGTCCTTTCTGGAACAGACCTTTGAGGCGTCGGAATTCGTGCTCTCCAGCGTCACGCTCTTTTCACTCGGCATCATCGGCGAGTATATCGGCCGCATCTATCGCGAGGTGAGCAAACGCCCGCGCTATTCGGTGCGCAAGGTCTTCGGTCACGACGGGGACGACTCCGGTGACTAGGCCTAAGATCGTCCTCTTCGCCTACAGCGAGGTCGGCTCTCTCTGCCTGGAAGAGTTGATAAAAAGCGGCGCGGACATCGCCGCCGTCTTCACCCACGAGGACGATCCCGGAGAGAATATCTGGTTCCGCTCCGTCAAAGAGATCGCCCAAAGAAACGGCATCCCCGTGCGCACGCCGCTAAAGCTCGACGAGTCGGAGCTGGAATATTTTCTCTCTCTCAAACCGGAACTGGTCTTATCCTTCTATTACCGGGCGCTGATCCCGAAGGCGGTGCTCGGCGCGCCGCGGCTCGGCGCCTACAACATCCACGGGGCGCTGCTGCCTAAGTACCGCGGACGCGCCTGCGTCAACTGGGCGGTGCTCAATGGAGAACGCCAGACGGGCGCTACGCTTCACGTAATGACGGAAAAGGCCGACTGCGGCGACATCGTCGACCAGGAAGCGGTGCCGATAGAATTCACCGACTCGGCGCTGGACGTCTTTATGAAGGT
>CAKSWL010000006.1 GCA_934511335.1 uncultured Cloacibacillus sp.
GTACTGGTTCTGGAACTCGTGCATCTTGAACGGTTCGGAGAACTGGAACGAGCCTGAATATGTCACGTCGACAGTTCCCTTCTTGCCCTTCTTGGTTGTGACGAGGATTACACCATTGGATGCGTTGGCACCATAAAGCGCAGCAGCCGACGGTCCGGTAAGTACTGAGATTGACTCAACGTCGTCGGAGTTGATGAGCGAGATAGGGTCGCCTGTCTGTCCGGCACCTTCGAAAATGCCGCTTGCTCCGCTACTTGAGTTGTTGGTCATTGGTATGCCGTCGATTACGTAGAGCACGTTGTTGTTGCCGTTGAGCGACTTTGCGCCACGCATTACTACACGCGTAGCTCCGCCCACGCCCGAAGAACTCTGCGTGAACTGCACACCTGCCACCTTACCGTTGAGCGAATTGACGAAGTTGGCGTCCTTTACGGTTGTAATGGCGTCGGAATTGAGCTGCTGAACGTTGTACGAAAGACTCTTTGCCTCCTTCTTTATACCAAGAGCGGTAACTACTACCTCGTTGATTTTCTGAGTGTCTTGCGAGAGTTTGATTGTCATGTTCTCGCCATTGGCCTTCACCTCCTTGGGAGCATAGCCCAAATAGGTGACAACAAGTGTGCTGCCAGCCGGAACTTTGAGTGAGAACTTGCCGTCGATGTCGGTTACGGTAGCTGCCTTCTGACCCTTGACGGTTTCAACCACTTCGGGAGCGGGAGCGCCCTCAGAGGTCTGGTTGTAGGTCACGGTGAAGCTGTTGTTTGCCACGTCCACGGTGAAGCGGGCGGACTTCTTACCGGCCTTGATGGTAACGGTCTTGGTGCCGGAGGCCTTGGTGGCAGGAGCCTTGACCTTCAGGCCGGCGGCCTTCAGGCGGGCCTCCACCTCGGGGCGGTTGGGGTTGACGCAGATGCCGCGCTCTGTCACGATCGCATCTACCGTCTCGCCGGGAGTCGTGATCGTCGTGACTTTATCTTTGATCGACGGCACGCCGCCGCGAAACGAGGGACAGACGACGATCGACAGTTTCGCGCCCGCCGCCGTATCCTGATGCCCTCCCGAGGCTCCGCGCAGCACTCCGTCGTTGCCGGTCAGGACGTTGACGTTGAAGTCTGTGTCGACTTCGAGCGCCGCGAGGATGACGCAGTCAAGGTTATTGACCAGCGCTCCCGCGTTGAAGGGGTTCGCGTACCACGAGGCGTCTATCTCGATGTGGCTCGGATTGGCGGCCATAGATTTCGTGACGACGGCGTCGAAGGACTGCACGTCGAATACCGTCTTAAACATGCCCTTGTCATGCATCGCGGCCATATACCCGCCGACGCCTCCAAGGCCGAAGCTGCCGACGATGCCCTTCTCCGCCATGTATTCCTCAAGGTATACGGCGGCGGCGAGGCTCGCTCCGCCGACTCCCATCTGAAAGGAAAAGCCCGGCGTCACGATGTCGGCGGCCTTCATCAATTTGAAGGAGTCCTGCGCGATGCGGAGATCCACGGGATTGCGCGTGATGCGTGCCGCGCCGGTGGCGATCTTCGCGGGGTCGCCGATGCTGTCGACGACGACCACCTGGTCGACAAGGTACTGGGGGATCGAGATCTTCGGCGAAAGCGGATATTCGACGAGATTGTCGGTCACCGCGACGACATGCGCGGCGTTTCTCGCGTCGGTTATCGCATATCCGAGCGAACCGCAGGCCGAGGGGCCGGAGATGCCGCTTATGTTGCCAAGGCAATCGCAGGCTGGGGCGGCGAGGAAGGCGACGTCGATCTTTATTGAGCCCTCTTCGATGGCGCGCGCGCGGCCGCCGTGGCTGCGGATGACGACGGGGATGTCCGCCTCGCCGCTGGAGAGGAGTTTGCCCAACCTGCCGCGCACGCCGGAGGTGTAGAGGCGGCTGATGAGGCCGCTTTTTATATAATCGGCGACGCAGTCGTGGGCGTCGGGAATCGAACTCGGCGCGAAGGTGAGATTTTTGAAGCCCATGGCCTCAAGCTCGCCGAGCACCAAGGGAATAACCGCATCCCCGTTGCGCAGGTGATGGTGGAAGGATATTGTCATGCCATCGGTCAGTCCGGATTGCTCGATGGCCCTGCGTAACGAGGACGCAACTTTATCTCTGTTGGGCAGCGCCGCCTTTATCGGTAAAGCCGGCTTTACTCTGCCGTGAAGCTCCGCTATCGTTGAAAATGGCGTTTTATAAGGCGCAAAGGCGCCGACTCCCGGTATTTCTGTAGGGACTATTCTGCTAAGAGAGTTTTTTACGTTTTTCATCGTTACAGTTCTCCTCTCTTTAAACCGTAAAGCTCAGCGAGCTCGAGCAGGTGCCTTGATCTCGCCACTACCGGAGCGTCTACCATCTTACCGTCCACCGCGACGACGCCCTTTCCCTCGCGTTCCGCCTTTTCGGCGGCTTCCACGACACGCTCCGCTTTACGCAGCTCTTTTTCCGTCGGCACAAAGGCCTTATGTATGACGGCGACCTGGCTTGGGTGGATGCAGGCTTTGCCGGTAAAACCAAGCCCGACTATCTCCCGCGTTTCGCGCAGAAGCCCCTCGTTGTCCTGGATGTCAGCCCACACCGTATCATAGGAATCGACGCCGGCGGCGCGGGCCGCCGCGACGACGCGGCATCTGGCGTAGAACAGCTCCCGTCCCTCTTTCGTCTTCCTCACCCCCATGTCCGCGGTGAAATCCTGGCCGCCGATAGTAAGGGCGCCGACGCGCGGCGTGGCGGAGGCGATGGCGAAGGCCATTTCAAGGCCGAGTGCCGTCTCGATCATCGCATGGATCTTTACCGAACCTATAGGGATGCCGTGCCTTTCTTCCAGCTCCGTTATCTTTTTATCCGCAAGCAGCACATCTTCAGGGCCGTTGCACTTCGGCAGGCGCACGGCCGCGGGGGCGCACGGGATTATCTCCTCGAGGTCTTTTTCGAAAAACTCCGTATCGGCGCCGTTTATTCTGACCGTGACGAACAAGTCTTTAAAATCAAACCGCCGCAGGAACGTCGCGACCATCCTGCGGGCCGCATCCTTTTCAGAGAGCGCGACGGCGTCTTCAAGGTCGAGCAGAACACTGTCGGCGCCAAAGATCGGCGCATGCTGGATCATCCCAGGGGAATCACCGGGGATATAAAGCATCGAGCGGCTCGCCTTCATCACTTTGCCTCCTTTGCCGTCTCGTTTGCGACAGATTTCCAGCATGAAGAAAGGGCGGCGCTGCCCAGCTCCGAATCCGCCGCCGGCGCCTGGCATTCCCGTTTGGACGCACGCTTGAGCGCCGTCTCAAGACGCGCCCTGATTGTTATTTCAATCGCGCCTTGGTCGTGGATGGCTATTTTCGCATGGCCGACATTATTTTCCCCCAGCACTTCATCTACTAGATTTCTGGTCCGCTTCGCGAAGATCACACTGTTCGCGCCGCTGTATTCAAGCTCCGTAACTTCAGAAGGAGAGACTGTCACCTGACAATCCGACGATTCCAGCGTGCCCGCGCTGGCGGTGCGGATAATCATCATTATAGAAACCACCTTTCATTACAGGTATGGGATGCGCCGTAAATACATGCGCACCCCATATATTATTACAACCTGCCGGCTATCGCACGCAGAAATTCTTCCGTCGTCAGCATCTTCTTATTCGGTATCTCGGAAATGGCAAAAATATCTTTCGTCATTTCCCCCGCTTCGATCGTGTCGACAGAGGCCTTTTCCAGCCGGTCGGCAAACTCTTGAAGCGCGGCATTCCCGTCCAGTTCGCCGCGCTTGCGGAGCGCGCCGCTCCAGGCAAAGATGGTCGCCATGGGGTTCGTAGAGGTCGTCTGTCCCGCCAGGTGCTGATAATAATGGCGCGTCACCGTACCGTGGGCCGCCTCATATTCGTAGATGCCGTCAGGAGAGACCAACACGGAGGTCATCATCGCGAGGCTGCCGAAGGCCGTAGCCACCATGTCCGACATCACGTCACCGTCATAGTTTTTACAGGCCCAGATAAAACCGCCCTCAGAGCGGACGACGCGCGCCACCGCATCGTCTATCAGTGTATAGAAGTATGTGATCCCAGCCTTCTCAAACGCAGAGCGGAACTCTTTCTCATAGATGCCTTCGAAAATCAGTTTGAATGTCTGATCGTATTTCTTGGAGATCGTGTCCTTGGTTGAGAACCAGAGGTCCTGCCCCGTATCCAAAGCGTACTTGAAGCAGGCGCGCGCAAAACTGGAGATGGACTTCTCAAGGTTGTGCATCCCCATCGCCACTCCGGGGCCTTTATACTCAAAGACAATCTCTTCCTGCCGCTTGCCGGCGTCGCCGTCCGCAGGTTCAAAGGTCATCTTCAGCGTTCCGGCACAGGGGATGTTCATCTCCACATCCTTATAGATGTCGCCATAGGCGTGACGGGCGATGGTGATCGGCTTCTTCCAGGTACGCACGGTGGGATGAACGCCCTTTACCATAATCGGAGCGCGGAATACCGTCCCATCCAGGATCGCCCTGATCGTACCGTTCGGACTTTTCCACTGCTTTTTCAGACTATATTCTTCCACCCGCTGCGCGTTGGGAGTGATGGTCGCGCACTTGACGGCGACGCCATATTTTTTCGTCGCCTCGGCGGAATCCACCGTCACCTGGTCGTCAGTCTCATCGCGGTGCTTAAGGCCAAGGTCGTAATATTCCGTCTTCAGCTCCACGTGGGGCAGAATAAGCGTCTCTTTTATCTGCTGCCAGATGATCCTCGTCATTTCATCGCCGTCCATCTCAACGATGGGCGTAGTCATTTGAATCTTTGCCATATCGCGTGTCCCTCTGCTTTCTTTAGATTTTATATTGTTATGCGTTTATTTATTTTCGTTCGCGTAAAAGTTCATCAGGCAGCCGGAAAGGATTATCGCCCGATCGTCTTTCGTGAGCCCCGGCATCTTAAGCGTAATCGTCTTGTTTTCGCCGCAGGCGCCGATCAGCCACGCCTCTGCCGTCTCCTTGCCGTCCTCTATCGCGGCGCGGATACCAGGGATGAACACCCATTCGCCGCTCTTGAATTTATCTCTCTCCGCCACGTCCACGATGAAGGGAATCATCCCCCAGTTGATGAGGTTGCTGCGGTAGCGCTTCGTCGCGTACTCCTCGGCGATATTCGCCTGTCCGCCCAATACCTTCTGCGAAGAGGCTGCCTGCTCGCGCGCTGAGCCGTCGCCGGGCTTTACGGCGAAGATAACGCTGCCTATGGCGGTTCGCGCCGCGGCGTCGGCGGCGCCGGCGGACTCAAGCAGCTCTTTTAGCTCGCCGCTGACGGAAACGCCGTCCTCGACGGACGCGCGGCGCTCGTCTTCCAGAGCCTGAGCGGCCTTGGCGCGCCCCACGTAGAGCGGATCTTTGCGGGAAAGGGCGAACTGCGCCAGCTTTATCGGATTGGAACGCAGCGATGAGGTCTCTCCCGAGGGGATCAGCTCGTCGGTCGTCGTCACGGGGTCCGTAATGACGGAGGCCATCTTTAACAGAAGGTTGTCCGCCAGCGGATAGACCTTAGGCCACGGCCTGATATTGGGCCCGTAGACCAGCTCCTGGCTGTCGTCCGCCTTGCCGAAGCCGTGATAGACCTTCTTTTCATAGAGATCGCCGCGGAAGCTATAGGGCTCCTCATGAAGAAGCTCCCCGTAACGCTCGGCCGAAGTCAGCACGCCGCCGTTGGCCGCGGTGGCGGCGATGGAGCGCGCGTCCATCAGAGCCACGGAGGATATCTGTCCCTCTCCCGGCTTTGACCCTTCGCGGTTGGGGAAGTTCCGTGTCGTATGGCGAACGCTGAGACCGTGATTCGACGGCGTATCGCCGGCACCAAAACAAGGGCCGCAGAAGGCCGTTTTCACAACGGCGCCGGCCTCCATAAGATCGCTGATCGAGCCGTTGCTGATAAGTTCGAGCATCGCCGGCTGGCTGCCGGGATAGACGCTGAGCGAGAACTCATCGTTTCCGACATTGCGCCCACGCAAGATCTGAGCCGCGGCGACGACGTTGTCAAAGGTCCCACCGGAGCAGCCGGCGATGATCCCCTGATCCACATGGATCTTGCCGTCCCGGGATATCTTATCGGTAAGGCTGAGCTTTAAATCCGGGTTTTCCAGCTTACTGCGGGCGTCGTCCTCCACCCGCTTCAATATCTCATAGGGGTTTGCGTTTAGCTCGTCTATCGTGTAAACATTGCTGGGGTGGAAGGGAAGGGCGATCATCGGCTTTATTTTGTCCAGATCCACGACAATTGCCGCGTCATACCAAGCCACTGCGGCGGGTTCAAGCCTTTTGTAGGCTTCCGGGCGGCCGTGGAGATGATAATATTCCTCAACTTTTTCGTCGGTGCGCCAGACCGAAGTCCAGCAGGCCGTCTCCGTCGTCATCACGTCGATTCCGTTGCGGAACTCCACAGGGAGGCTCGATACGCCGGGACCGACAAATTCCATCACCTTATTTTTCACAAAACCGTTTTTAAAGACCGCGCCGATGATCGCCAGCGCGACATCCTGAGGACCAACTCCGGGACGTGGGGCGCCGGAGAGATAAACGGCGACGACGTCGGCCCGTGAAAAATCATAGGTGCGTCCGACAAGCTGCTTTACAAGCTCAGGGCCTCCCTCGCCGACTCCCATCGTTCCTAAGGCCCCGTAGCGGGTATGGCTGTCCGAACCAAGGATCATCCTGCCGCAGCCGGACATCATCTCTCTGACATAAGAATGGATGACGGCAAGATGCGCCGGCACGAATTCTCCGCCGTATTTCTTCGCAGCCGAAAGCCCAAAGAGATGATCGTCCTCATTGATCGTCCCGCCGACCGCGCAAAGAGAATTATGGCAGTTGGTCATGACATAGGGTATGGGGAAGCGCTTCATACCGCTGGCGATCGCGGTCTGGATGATGCCCACATAGGTGATGTCATGCGAAGCGAGGCTGTCAAAACGGATCTTATAATCGTCCTCCGTACCGGAAGAGTTGTGCGCCGCGATGATATTTGCCGCGATCGTCCCTCTGGCTGCGGCCCTCTTATCGTCCGGCAGCCAGCCCAGAGGCTGCAGCCCCGCGCTGCTGATCTCCTCGTTGACCGCAGAGAGGCCCTTTTTCTCGACATCCTCCACCAGTGCCGTTCCATTAAACAGATAGGCGCCATTTTCAATCAGTTTGATCAAATCATTCATCCTCTTTTCTTTGTATATTCTATAATATTCAGAATTTATGATTAAATTTTATCATTATCGCTTCAACTTATTTACGAAATATAGAGATATCAAGGTCATCTGCAGTTCTAATTCAACAGAATCTTCTTCTTGCTTTCAATAAAAATACATTTAGCATATTTTATATCTTTACTTTTCTTAGATAAAATATTTTATTGTCAAGTTACATAGAGACACTGGCCCATTAGCGGAAGATAAAAAAATACCGCCCGCGAAAAATTTCTACACAGACAGCATCATACAGCCATCATACGATTCAAGACAATGGCTCACGAAAACAACATCCGCCCGCGCAGATTTATCTCTCGTCGATGTGAACAGGTCTCCTGGCTTCCATTCATCCTACTCTCGCATCTTCCCAGAGGCCGTCCAGTGATCTCGCGATTTCGTCATGGCTACAGTGGCGGGGCCGCTTTGGCATTTAACCAAATTCCCTTACTTTCACACCGCTATTCTTTATGGGGTCATGATATCTTCTCATTTTGTAAATGTCAAGTTATTTTTATAACACCTCAAAATTTTCACAATTAATAGTGCAGATCGTATAAAACCGTAAATTATTGTTTCATTCAGAAAACTTGATGCTTTTATAAAAACTCTGCCGGTTTATTCGCCGGCATTAATAAGGAATCGCACGTAATCACAAACGACACAAGGGGGGAATCGTACGGGGTTTAATGTAAGCAATACCTATATTCCGATGTATTTATATGAGAACTGCTTCCGTTACACATGGAAGATACAAAAATGGCGTGCACTGTACCGAAAGCGGCAGATCTGGACCAACCTGCTGCTTATCGCACCGTCCGGCTGCAGCACCATACCTGGACACACTTCATATGGGGCACATAGCGCCCCATATGAAGTTAAGTTTTTTCTAAAGTCTTATCAGTTCGTCATATCCCTGCGAAAGTATCCGACAGCCCGTCTCGGTGACGACGAAGTTTTGTTCGATGCCGAGGCTGCCGCTGCCCTCTTCAAAGATATAGGGTTCGATCGCGAATACCATTCCCGGCTCAAGGAGCCTGTCTGCCTCGGTATCAAGCATCGGGTATTCGTGGACGCCGACGCCGATACTGTGGCCGCACCAATTGCGATACATATTAATTTCCGCAAATTTGCTCCTGTCGAAGAAATCGTCAACCGCCCGGCAGACGCCGCTTATCGGCTCTCCTGGCTTCACCGCCTCGAGCCCCACGTAGCAGGCTTCGCGCGCGACGTCGAATATCTCCTGCTGGCGAGCCGTCGGCTCGCCGATGACCGCCTCGCGGATGATGTCGGAGTAATAGCCGTGATATATTGGACCGCCATCGACAAGGATGATATCGCCGCGCATTATCGGGCGGTATGATGGCGGGCAATTACTCTGAGAATAGCGGTCGGCTCCAGCGCGCAGACCAAGCGGCAGCGTGTTATCGGCACCGTTTTTAAAGTATTCGCCCATAATGTTTCCGTAAAGCTCCATTTCCGTCATGCCCTCGCGCAGCTCGGAGAATCCCTTATGGATGCAGGAGACGTTTATCTCGCAGGCCTTCGCGATAGCTTCGACTTCCAACGGTGACTTGACGGAGCGCACCTCCCAGAGGACATTAGCCGCGTCGGCGATCTCCGCGCTTTGAAGTTCGGCGAACAATTCCCGAGTCATTGAGTAGTTAAGGTACATCTTATGTCCCATGCCAAGCTCAAACCCGATCCGGCCCTTTTTCACGCCGCGATCTTCAAGCAGTGAGGTTATCGCTTTAATATATGTTGGATAACCGTTTTTGCCGTAGACGCGGATATCTTCTGCGCAGGAGGTCACACAGGCGGTCGGCGCGCCGCCTTGTGAGGTGGCAAGCGCCATCGATCCGTCTTTCGTAATAACAACGGTGCCTGGCGTCGAGACTTTGCTGTCCCAGACGATGCTCCTAAAACCCGAAAAATAAAAGGTATTCTCATCGCTGGTCAGGATGAGGGCGTCAAGGCCATTCCTCTCCATCGCCGCAATAAGTCTTCTCTGACGTGCTTCATATTCACCAACTGGAAACAGCAGTAAAGGCGAAGCTCTCATTATACTTACCTCCGTTTATTTTATATTAAATGACAGGCCGCCATGTGCCCGCCCCCCGTATCCTTGAGCGAAGGCTTTTCTTTACGGCACACCTCGCGGGCCATCCGGCAGCGAGTGTGGAAACAGCAGCCCGCAGGCGGGTTGAGCGGGCTCGGGACGTCTCCCTCAAGCGGCACTGAGAGCGTCTTTATCTCCGGATCAGGTACGGGAATAGCCGCCATCAGCGCTTTTGTATAGGGATGCTTCGAGTTGCTGAAGAGTTCGTTCTTGTCCGCGAGTTCAACGATATTCCCAAGGTACATTACGGCGATGCGGTCGCAGATATGTTTGACGACGCTCAAATTATGCGAAATAAAGATATAAGTCAAGCTGTATTTCGCCTGAAGCTCCTGCATCAGATTCAATATCTGCGCCTGTATGGAGACATCAAGCGCCGAGACCGGTTCGTCGCAGACAATAAGCGAAGGATTCAGCGCTAACGCCCTCGCGACGCCGATCCTCTGCCGCTGGCCGCCGCTGAATTCATGCGGATAACGGTGCAGGAATTCCGGGCGGATTCCCACCTCCTCCATCAATTTGAGCACGCGCGCGCGGCGCTCGACGCGGTTCGTCATCCCATGCACGACAAGCGGCTCGCCAATTATACGTTCAACAGTGAAACGAGGGTCGAGCGACGAATATGGATCTTGGAATATTATCTGGATCTTCTTCTTGTATTCCGCCGTAAGTTCTTTCGGGAGGTTAAAGAGGTCGCGTCCCTCAAAAGTGATTTGCCCTTCCGTAGGAGTAAGAAGCTTGACGATGGCCTTTCCGGTCGTCGATTTCCCGCAGCCGCTCTCTCCGACAAGCCCGAAGGTCTTGCCGGCGGCCACGGTGAAGCTGACGCCATCGACGGCCTTGACAAATCGTTTCTCCGCCTTAAAAAGGCCGCCGCTTTTGACTTTCACAGGATAGTAGACTTTGAGATCTTTAACCTCAAGCAAAGATTCTTTCATCGTCGTTCACACCTTGCTATTTTTATTTTCGTAAAGCCAGCAACGCACGAGGCGGCCCTCGTTGATGGCGAACATCTCCGGTTTGCAGCGGCGGCACTTTTCCGCCGCCTGTTCGCAGCGCGGCGAGAAACGGCAGCCCTGTGGATAATTTTTCGGGCTCGGCACCGAACCCTTGATGTTGTAGAGCTTATCCTGATCCTCGTTTATTTTCGGCAGAGACTTGAGCAGCCCCACGGTGTAAGGGTGCAGCGGCTCGCGGAAGATAGATTTCACGTCGGCGGACTCCACCGTTTCGCCGGCATACATAACGTTGACGCGATCTGCTATTTGCGCGACGATACCAAGGTCGTGCGTGATGAGAATAATCGCGGCGCCAGTCTTTTCCTTGAGTTCGATCATCAGTCTGAGGATCTGCGCCTGCACCGTCACATCAAGCGCCGTCGTCGGTTCGTCCGCAATCAATATCTTGGGGCGGCAGGCGAGAGCCATCGCGATCATGATCCTCTGGCGCATCCCGCCGCTGAGCTGATGGGGATAATAGTCGACGCACCTCTCGGGAGAGGGGATACCCACCAGCTGGATCATCTCAATAGCGCGTTTTCTCGCGTCGGCTTTTGACATATTCTGGTGTATGGTCAGCGACTCCATGATCTGCGCGCCGACGGTAAATACCGGATTAAGCGAGGTCATCGGCTCTTGAAAAATCATCGAGATATCGTTGCCGCGGATTGTCCGCATTTCCTTTTCACTCAGCGAGAGCAGGTCTTTGCCGTTATAGTAAATATGCCCATCCGTTATATTACCAGGCGGATATGGTATGAGACGCAGGATGGAAAGGGAGGTTACGGTTTTTCCGCATCCCGACTCTCCGACGATTGCGAGAGTCTCCTTTTCATCGAGGTGAAAGCTCACGTCGTCGACGGCGGGAATTACCCCTTCGTCGGTAAAGAATGTCGTCTTCAGGTTTTCCACTTTCAGAATCCGTTTTGCCACAGCCGCACCACCTTAACTATTCTTAAGCTTCGGGTCGAGCGCGTCACGCAAGCCGTCGCCGACGATGCTGAAGCTTAATACCACAAGCGTAATGGCGATGCCTGGAACGATCGCCGCTAGCGGGAAATAACGAATGACCTCGCGCCCCTGGCTCAGCATCGCCCCCCACTCGGGATGCGGCGGTGTAACGCCGAGGCCGAGAAACGAAAGCGAAGAGGCGGTGAGGATCGCCGTACCAAGATTCAACGTTGTGTTGACTATGATCTGGGACATCGAGTTCGGAACGATATGAGTGGTGATTATTCTAAAGTCAGAGGCCCCCATGACACGGCAGGCCTGCACATACTCCGAGTTTTTAAGAGTAATGACGATGCCGCGCACCATACGGGCGACATAGGGTATTGAGTAGAAGGCGATCGCCGCGATGGTGTTCACAATGCCGTTTCCCAGGATCGCCACGACGACAATCGCAAGCAGCAGCCCGGGGAAGGCAAGCAAGAGATCGACAAAACGCGATACCGCCGAGTCAAGCAGACCTCCGTAATAGCCGGCTACAACGCCCAGCGCAACACCGATGAAGGAACCGATAATCGTCCCCGCGAAGCTGACCAGCAGCGATATCCGCGCGCCGACGATGATGCGCGTCAACATATCGCGCCCCAAGTTGTCGGTGCCGAGAAGGTGTTCAGCACTGGGATGCTGATAGACGCTCTTCAGGTCAATGGCATTAGGGTCGTAGCGGCACATAAAGGGCCCGAAAAGAGCGACGAAAAAGAACAGCAAAAGGATGATGCTGCCGACAATAGTGGCTTTATTTTTAATAAATCGTTTGAATACCTGCGCGTCCATTATCCGTTCACTTCCTATTCATACTTGATGCGCGGGTCGGCCGCCGCGTAAAGAAGATCGACGAGCATATTGACGACGACAAAAGTCACGGCGAGAACCAGCACCGTCCCCTGTACCACCGGAAAATCCCTTTTAAGTACACCATCGACCAGGTAGCGTCCGATACCCGGTATAGAGAAGACTGTTTCAATAAGAGTTGAGCCCGCGAGCAAGCCGCCAAAGCGCAGGCCGACGACGGTAAGCACCGGGATCATCGCGTTTTTCAGCGCATGGCTGTAGATGATGATATTATTTGGTATTCCGCGCGAGCGGGATGTCCTGATATAGTCCTGCGTCAGCACGTCAAGCATCGCCGAACGCGTCGTCCTCGCGATAAGTCCTACAGACTGCATTCCGAGGGTGATGATCGGCAGCACGTAGTGAAGCGGTGTCTTTAGGCCAATGCTGGGCAGCCAGCCAAGGTTCAGCGAGAAAAAGAGCATCATTATGAGCGCGAGGAAAAACGACGGCGTGGAGACCGCCGCGAGCGACAATACGACCAATGAGCTGTCGGTGATACTGTTGCGCTTCACTGCGCAGGTGATGCCGATGAGGATCCCCGCCACTGCCGCGAAGATAGTACCGCCAAGGGCGAGCTTCGCCGTGTAAGGATAGCGCTCAAGGATCTCCTTCGTCACCGACTTTTTGGAGAAAATTGACGTGCCGAGGTCGCCCTTAACCACATTTTTCATAAAATTCATATATTGTACCGATAGCGGGTCGTTGAGCCCCAGCCTTTCGCGCTCAGCCTCGACCGCTTCTTTGGAGGCCTCCAGCCCCATCATATTTTTGACGGGGTCGCCAGGTATCATGTGCATCATCAGGAATACAAGCAGAGAGATGACAAGCATCACGGGTATGATCTGCGCGATCCTCTTTATTGTGTATGAGAGCATTTTCGGGCTCCTTTCCGCGTTGTTGAAAGGTCCGGCTGATACACGCCGGGACGTTGGGCGGACTGCATGATGCCTCATCGCCGCAGTCCGCCATATTAAGATATTTTTTGTCAGAGACGGAAGGCTAGTTCCTAACGCGCGCCCTCTCGAACGTCACGTTATTGATGGGGCTGACCTTTACCCCCTCCACCTTGTCGCTCATAGCGCACATGCCGTACATGTCGAAGAGCCAGAACGCCGCCGGGTCGTCGAGGTAGAGTATTTTCTCGGCGTCGGCGTAAAGCTTCGCGCGTTTTTCTTTATCCGTTTCGCTCATGCCGGCGTAAATAAGCCTGTCGGCCTCGGTATTTGAATAAAATCCATAGTTTCTGTCGTTGAGCCCCGTCTCCGCCGTTGTATACAGGCCGCGGAGGCCTCCGTCGGCGTCCCTCATCGAGGGGCCGGCGCCCATGACAAATATCGGCTGGTCAAAATCTTCTTTCTTTACGCCATCCCAGCTTGCGGAAAGAGCGCTCCATTCCCAAACTTCTATCTTCGCCTTAATGCCGACTTCGGCAAGCTGCGAAGCTATGACCTCGGCCATCTGGGTACCCTTCATATACCTTTCGCAGGTCACGATCTTTGTTTCAAAGCCGTTGGGATATCCCGCCTCTTTCAGCAGCTGCTTCGATTTCTCCATATCACGTTTGATTTCGCCCAGGTTGGTATATCCCCAGGTAACAGGCGCAAGCGGCGCCGTCGAAGGGTAGGCGGTACCGGCAAAGAGCGAGTCGATTATCGCCTGTCTGTCTATCGCGTGAACGATCGCCTGGCGGACCTTAGTGTTAGCGATGATCGGATCATTGCAGCCAAAGCGGAATAGGCGCTGGCTTATCGTTGGAACCTTCATGACTTTGATGCCCTCGTGTCCTTCCAACGTCGCGAGGTCATTGGCGCTGATGTTGCTGATGACGTCCACCTCTCCGTTCTCCAGAGCGATGACGCGTGAAGCGGCTTCGGGGATTGGTTTGACCACGATCTTCTGTGTAAAGGCGGGCCCGTCGAAATAGTCGCCAAAACGCTCGATAACTACCTCGTCGTCCTTCGTCCATGAGGCTATCTTATAGGGCCCTGTGCCATTTTCCGCCTCGGTTTTGCTGCCAAGATCCAATCCGTATTTGTCGATGAATTCAGAATCCATTACGGCAAGCGAAAGATTGCAGAGCAGCGCCTCCATCGGGCCGTAAGGCTTGTCGGTCGTGATGGTGACCGTATATTTGTCGGGGGCCGCAATAGACCTGAACATCTTGATGATCTCCGTCGTACGCAGGCCGCCTGCCTTGGCCTGCATAGCCCGCTCAAATGTCGCCTTGACGTCGGCGGCGGTCATCTCCTTGCCGTTGTGAAACTTCACTCCCTGCTTTAGCTTGATCGTCCAGGTGAGTCCGTCCTCCGAGGGGCCCCACTCCTCCGCAAGGTCGCCGACGATGTTGCCCTCGTCGTCGAACTTCAGGAGGTTGTTGTAGAGCATTCTCACAATCTGTTCGGTCGTGGTGTCGTTCTGTATCTGAGGATCAAGCGTTATAATGTCGGTATTTGTCGCGAAAGTGAGTGTATCCTTATATTCCGACGACGAATCGGCTCTTTTTTCCGCAGCCGGCTGCTGTCCGAAGATAAAATACCCTGCCGCCACGATGATTACGCAAACCAAAGCTATCAGTACCTTTTTGTTCATTGCAAATCCCCCTTTTTTATTGTTTTTCCTCTATTATGTTTCCCCTCGGCCAGCTGCCGCTCTCCGCATTAGCTGTACTGAAGACCAGCCGCCGGGACGCACCATATAATTCCGGCAGCCATAAAAAATGTAACCGTAACCGGACTGCAAAGCTCTTCAATGATTTCAAAGCTCTCGAGCGAAACAACCTGCGCCAACAGCTATTTCTATGAACCCCTCGTCAGCTGCTCTGAGGGAGATACCGCCGCCTCGACATATCCTCCGTCGATAGGAGAAACACGCCTGTGATCTCCCGCCTGGAGGTAATGTTCGCAGTATTCAGGCTCACACTCCGGCATTTCCGAGAAAGCGCATCGTCCCGCATATACCACAGATATTATCCTCTAACCAACCAACTTACCGCTCCTTTCCAAAAACGAGGGCGCCGATCTCCGAAACGATACACGGTATGCATACTTCACACCGGCGCGCCCCATCGCAGTACAGCTGCTGCGGGCGCCCTTGAAAGGCCTCATCGCGTGCAGTACGGGAAATCCATCCGCAGTTGAAGGCGGAGGCGTTGGCGACGAAAACGGCGGCAACGTCCCCCTCAGCGCCGTAAGGTCAAGCCTGCGCAGAAGCTCCCTGATGATAAGTACGAAAAAACCATTCCTCTCCGTGCAGCATCGAAGTGATGAGGAACGTCGGCCCCGGATGCGTTTCAGACGCGATATGAGCGGTTATGCCGATGCCGGCGCAGGGTCTTTCGCCACATGTTTTGCGGCTATCGCCCGTTCGCCCTGCACAACCTTTTTACCGCAGAATTCCGGCATCTCTCCCCGCCCCGTTTTTTCTCATTTCCAGTTTTCTCTGAAAACCCGCATAAAGTTGCCGCCGGCGTATTTGCAGATATCCTCTTCGGAATACCCGCGGCGGCGCATCTCCGCGAAGACGTTCTCCATATCCCACGGACCATCCACACCAACGGCATAACGCGTCGCCGGATCAACGCCAACCGCCTTATTGTAACCCTCGACGACGGGAGCATAGAAGCTGGACTGCGTCACAAGACCTTTTTCGTCCTTAGTGTCGTCCGGAGTACTGTCGCTGCCATAGCCAATA
Source organism: uncultured Cloacibacillus sp. (assembly GCA_934511335.1). GTDB lineage: Bacteria > Synergistota > Synergistia > Synergistales > Synergistaceae > Cloacibacillus. Next base: position 15,853 of record CAKSWL010000006.1, read on the forward strand.
TGGTCTATACCAATGAGGTCAACGACATAATCGATATGGTCCACATAATCGGCGAGCGACGGGCGGCCCTTAGCCGTGTCGTTCTTCCAACAAAGCGGCCCCCATGAGGAAATACCGATGACGCCGCCGTTCTGCTTGAGCATACGAAGCTCATTGTCTGTCTTATTTCGGACATTGTCGGTGAGCGCTAGAGGACAGGAATGAGAAATGACGATCGGTTTTTCGCTATATTTCAAGACATCCTGTGTCGTCTTGTGTCCGCAGTGCGAGACGTCGGCGACGATCCCCAGCTCATTCATCTTTTTTAGGGCTTCTCTGCCAAAATCAGTGAGGCCCCCGTCCACGCTCTCGATACAGCCGGTGCCAAGGTAATTTGTTTTATTATAGGTCATCTGCATCACACGAAGGCCGAGCTCGTAAAGCGTGCGCAGCTTATCAAGCGAATCCTCCACTGGATGCGGATCCTGGAAGGTGATGACGAGCGCCTTCTTTCCCTCTTTTTTCGCCCTCTTGATATCCTCGACGGTACGCGCGATGAGGAAGCCGCTGTCAGGCCGATCGGCGAAATTATAGAGACCGCCGATTTTCGAGACACACTCGCGAAAGCCCTCGCCTTCGCCAGGCGTCGTAAGGAAGAAGGCGGTAAGAAGCGACTTCTTCACTCTCTCCGATAGGCCGATGAAGACGCCTTCGGTAAAAGTACAGCCATCGACTAAATAAAGATCATCCATAACACTAAAACTCCTTTTTATCTATATTAGATTTGGATCATTACTTTTTGAGAATACGCCCCGCGCGGCAGCCGCAAAACCCCGCGGGGGTCACAGTGGTTTTGCCGTTTACAATAACATGCGTTATCCCTTCGGGATATACGCGCGGTTCTATGTAGCTTTCGTTAGTCCTCAAATTCTCACGGTCAATGACCAGCAGGTCGGCATAATTTCCCTCGGCGAGCACGCCGCGCTCCTTGATCCCCATAAAGGAAGCCGGCGCTCCCGTCAGCTTGTGTATGCTCTCCTCAAATGTGCCCTCGCCGTATTTGAGGATATACTTCGGAAAAGCGCAGTAGGTATGCGGGTGCGGCAGCACCTCGGGAACTTCCATGCCATTTCCGTACATACCGGTGAGATCCGTCGCGTAAGTATCGGTGCAGACGAAACCTCGAGGGTGGGAAAGCAGTCCGCGTACCTCCTCATCCGATTTGTCATACTTCATAATCCTAATGCGCGGCTCGGCGGAAAGGAGGTCAAATAGCGTCTCCAGCGAGGGACGTCCGGCCTCGCGTGCTATTTCGCGGATATTTTTGCCGGCGATCCCCCGCTGGCTCTCAGTGATATAAATTTTTCGATCCCACGATGGACAGGCAAGAGGATTGACGGCGTACCATTCGCCAGCTTGAAGCAGAGAAAGGAGCCTTTTCCGATAGTCACTCGCACCAATGTTTTTAACGAACTGTCCCAGAGACCCAGCCTCTTTGAGCCAAGGCATGAAGAGCGAGGCGAGATAAGGCGTAGTGCAAATACCGCCGCTGTTGCCAGGGATCACGTCAAAGGCCACATCCGCGCCGCGCGCGATATAGCCGTCGATATGCTCCAGCGTGACCCGTGCGGCATAGACATCAATCCTTGGATCCTCTGGGTATATCTCAAAACCAGTCGCCAGATGGGATATCTGCGTCTTTATCCCCGTCGCCAGCGCAACTTCCAGTGGTTCGGTAATTCCCGCGAGGCGGTCGGGCCTCTCGGGCGTACCCATGCGCGGCCCCGTCCGCCGCCAGTGTGTAAAATAGCAGCCGCCGAGCCCCTTTACATATTCCGCGAGTTCGATGATTTCGTCATAGTCGGCATAAGCGCTCGGCGGGTAGTCCCGCCCCGTCGAGAGGCCCCATGCTCCAGCCGCGAAGGCCTCGTCTATGTGCGCCTTGATTCTCTTCATCTCTTCGCTGTCCGGACGGCGGTGCTGGCTCAGCCCCATCACGTCGGCACGTATCTGGCTGTGCCCCGCGAGGGTTATCATGTTGCAGCCCATCCCCTGCCGCGTGACATGCTCCGCGTATTCGGAAAAAGTTCGCCAATCCACTTTGAGCCCCGTCTTCTCATATACCACACGGAGCACCCGCTCCACGGGCTGTATAGTCTGCGGTGAAAATACGAAGGGGTCGATATCGTTCCACATGTCATATTCCCAATATTTGCGCATCCACCAGCTATATATCGGTGCGTTTGAATCGCCGCATTGCCCGCCTATAAATGTGGTAATCCCCTGCTTTAGATAGCTTTCACAGTCAGGATATAGGAACATAGAACAGTCCGCGTGCGAATGCGTGTCAATAAACCCCGGAGAAATATAACGGCCGCTGGCATCTATTGACGGGGAATCGCCAGCGTCGAGGTCGCCGACAGCGGCTATTCTATCACCGACGATCCCCACATCCGCTCTGTAAGCGAGAGCGCCAGTTCCGTCTATGACTTTGCCGTTTTTTATAACCAGATCGAATACCATCATAAGACCCCCGGTTGTTATATTTTTACAATAGCAGTTTTTTAAAATCTTATAGCTAACAATATCTAAAAAATAAAAACTAAATACCATTGCTTTTGTGCACAATATAGTGTACACTTGTAAAAAGGCTTTGTCAAATGAGAAATATTTATCTATCAAGAGTGCAAATAATTAAAAAGATGCGGCCCAACAGCTTAATTATTACGAAACGTGCCGCTCTCCTCTTTGGATATCGATATTTGTCATTCACGGCCAAAAAGGTTATTTTATATTCTGGTATTATGTTTTTATTTTCATCCGGCTGCCATGCCGGGAGAGAAGGGATAGCAAGATGAAACGGAATGACAGTATGACGGCAGTATCCGCAGAGGAGAGCGCTTATCAGGCGATCATCGAAATGATTATCATGCACAGTTACCCTCCGGGAGCAAGCGTCGTAGAGTCGCAGATAGCGAAAGACCTCAAGCTGAGCCGAACGCCGGTGCGCAGCGCGCTGAAGCGCCTTGTTTCTGACGGCCTGCTGGAATCGACGCTTAACAAGGGCTGCTCGGTGCCGATGCTCTCGCGGCGCGACCTCGACAGGCTTTTTCGCTACCGCCACAGCATCGAACCAGCTTGCGCACGCGAAGCGGCACAGTTCTACCGGCCGGAGTTCAAGGAACGGATCAAGACATTGATCGCGGAAGAGGATACCTGTGTCACGGAAAATCCTTGGGGGCTGCACATAGTAAACGAGAAGATGCACAACCTCGTCGTGGAAATCGCCGATAATCCATATTACCTCCACCCCGTCAAGCAGGTGAACTGGCGGTCACAGCTCTATCTCTTCTTTTTCGATAATTTTTACTCGGAGCGCGTCATGGAGATAAAGAAACGCCCTAAGGACGAGTACAAAAGCCCGCAGCAACACATCCGGCTATTCGAGGCGATCATGACGCACAACGCCGACGAGGCTGAAAAGGTGATGCACGATCATATTTCGTCTACATACAAATTTCTCACTAAGAGAGACTGGTAAGAAAAGTACTGGAACGAAGCGTGTTCCTTCCCGACCTTCTTAGAAATCAGGCATCAAACACAGGCAATTTTCCGCCCTTGACGTCCGGTGGCGGGAAGTTGCCTATATACTCGATCAACTTATAAACAGAGGGCGATAGCCTCATCAAGCGACCTCCTGCAGCTCATGGCGCTTGCGCAGGCGTTTCTTTAGGACAGGCCAGAAATGCGCTATCGGATTCAGTTCCGGCGAATATGGCGGATTTTTTCGTGCACACGGCTTCCCCTGCGCGGCCATGCGCCGCTTCTGTACATATATCTGTCTATGCCGGTCTCGTCGAGGTATACGAGACTATCCTGCGGTATTGCGGCTGTCTTTTCTACGTATTCCGCGACTTTTTGCCTCTCCTGCTCTTTGTAAGCGGTTTTTTATTCGCATATCCCAATCTCTTAAGCGCCTTCGAGACAGCGGCAGATGAACAGCGAAAAAACCGTGCCGATTTCGTACAGGAATGCGTCTGGGCGTGCAGCGAGGTATTCTTCCAGTTTCTGTGGGTCTATCTTTTTGAAATATTTCCTCCTTGGCTTGTCTTCCAGATCCCCCTGTTCCTCAAGCTGCTTCTTCCAACGCCACAGGGCAGTCCTGCCTAGGTTGAAGACCTTTGGAGTTTCGGTAGGAGTGTGTCCGTCGAGCAGATATATTACAGCGCGTTCCCGTAAGTCTATTGAATAGCACGTCATGGCTATAGTTTAGCTTATTAAGATACCCTTACAAAGTTAATTGACTATAAAAAGCGCCGAGGCCGCTCTTTCGCTGACATCGGCGTTTCGAGGCTTTTTACGCGCCTTTGGGAATGTTTCTCAGTGCAGGAGGCTAAGCCCAGGGTACTATCTTGCCCGGATTGAGTATGTTGTTTGGATCGAACGCGAGCTTCACCCTGCGGATCAGCTCAATCTGCGCCGCGTCAAGGAACTGCGGCGCGTACATAAGACGCTTGAGGCCGACTCCGTGCTCGCCAGTCAGAGTGCCTCCCAGCCTTTTGACCATGTCGTACATGTCTCGGCGTGCCTTCTCGATGATCTCGCGCCAGGCGTCGCGCTGGAACATCGCCCCGGTCTTGATCGCGTCAGAGACGAGCGCCGCGCCCTGGGTGTAGACCTGTCCCGAGCCGAGCGCGTTGTGACCGACCTCGGAGTTGCCCATGTCGGCGTCGGAGGGGAGGCCCACGGCCGTCCCGTGCGCCTTCAAGAGCGTGTTGGGATACTTCTGGAA